>JALUTC010000048.1:0-366 GCA_027058345.1 archaeon
GCAATAGATATAAACGAATACATGCCAAAGCACGTGATAAATCTTATACGAAAGTATGTCAGTAAGGGAAAGGTTTCGATATTAGGTCTGGCATATAAAGGAAATGTTTCTGATATGAGAAATTCTCCATCATTAAAAATTATAAATGAAATAAAAAAACATTACAAAGTATATGTTCATGATCCATATGTTACATTGAATAGCTATAACGGAATATACTATTCAAAAAATATATACGAGGTTGTTAAGGATTCAAATGCCATCATAATTCTAACGGACCACGATGTATATAAAAACTTAAATCTTAAGGAATTGGCAAAAATCGTTAAGAATAAAATTATAATAGATACGAGAAATGTTATAAAT
>JALUTC010000048.1:376-1762 GCA_027058345.1 archaeon
AAAATCTTCGGGATTCAAAATTATAAAAATTGGAAAATGTATTAAATAATATATATTAAAATTTTTATTTGTTTATTTCTGTTTTTTATCCTTTCAATTATTCTTCTATCTATATCCTTAGCAGCTTTATTCGATTTTATTGCCAATGTTCTTGAATCTATGAAATCGCTTTTTCTTATAACTATATCCCTTGAATGATTAAGAATTAAATTTCTTGAACCCTTTGCAAGGATTACATCTTTAATATCATCGACCTTGATTATTATTTTAACGGTTACATCATCGTTTTTCAATTCTTTCTTAAATTCTTCATCCAAATCGTTTATCGCTTTATTACTATTCGTTGCAATTATGCAATCGGCTCTTATGGATATATCCCTATCCTTTGTTATTTCAAATGTCGTTGCATGCTTTGCTGTTATATTTTCATGCCCGTATGCAATTATTTCTTCTTTCATTTTCTTGAATATCTTTCCTCAAATACTATTTCACGTATCTCTTTTAAATATTTGAATACCTCATCTATAAAACTCGATTTCTCAACCTGTAATGTTGTTGCATTTTTTGCATCTTCCGGAAATCTTATATATGCCTTATCTCCCTCAATATTAATATCTATTCCATCGGGATTTATACTTTTTATATTTCTTTCGAGTAAAAACCTTATCTTCTCCTCAATCGTTTCGGCAATTCCTTCAACCTTTACCTCGTATTCAACAACCTTCCCCGCAAGTTCTGGATTGAAATCTATTTTAACACGACCACCATCTATACTTATAATTTTTCCAACTACTCCGTTAATTTCCACAAGCATTCCAGGTACTGGATTTATTCCCTGTCTTTTGAATTGTTTCATGGGGAAAATCCTAACCAATCTTTCATCTCTCTTTCCAAAAGCCTTTTCCGGTGGAATTTCGACATTCTTCTTTTCACCAACTTTCATTCCAATAATTGCTTCCTCCAATCCTTTTATTACGTGTCCTTCGCCAACAATTATATTTATCGGTTTATATTTAAATCCCTCCCTATAAATTCCATGTTCCTTAGCAACATTCTCATAAGTCGTATCGAAGACCCTTCCTCCTTTTATTCTACCCGTAAAGTTTATTTTAACAAAATCTCCTACCTTAACCTCTCGTGTCATAATAAATAAAACATTATTTGACAATATCCAACCAATCCAAATATTTTTCATCCTCACCTCTAACTATTTCGTAAAATTTTTTCTGTATCTTTTTTGTAATTGGTCCTGGAGATTTATATTCATAGGCATCTATTTGTCTTATCGGTGTTATTTCGGCAGCTGTTCCCGTAAAGAATACCTCATCCGCAAGATATAAGAAATCTCTGGTAATATCCGTTTCAATAACATCATATCCCAATTCT
>JALUTC010000049.1 GCA_027058345.1 archaeon
AATGCTTGGAATATTCAGATCGGAAGGAGAAGTAGGAATATATAATGTGGCTCTAAGACTTTCAATGATAGCAAGTTTTACACTTGCAGCTATAAACTCAATAGCTGCGCCTAAATTTGCGGAATTTTGGGGTAAAAAAGATATGGAGGGATTAAAAAGAGTAACTCAACAATCTACTAAGCTTATATTTTGGGCATCTACACCTGTTCTTGCTTTGTTTCTATTATTCCCTTCTTTCTTTATGGGGTTATTTGGGGAAGAATTTAAAATGGGTGCCTTTACTTTAATTATATTAACTGTAGGACAGTTTGTGAATTCTGTGTGTGGTAGCGTTGGATATATTTTGCAGATGACAGGAAACCAAATGTTGGTCCAGAATGTTATTATATTTAGTTTATTAATTAATATAGGATTAAATTATTTACTTATACCCGCGTATGGAATTGAGGGTGCTGCTTTAGCTTCAATGATAACAACTGTAGTGTGGAATATGGTTTTTTTGCTTTTTATAAGATTTAAATATGGTTTTTGGACAATAGCCTTAAGCGGAAGATAGAAATGAAAAGGAAGTTCCCAAATTTATTCATAATAGGTGCTCCCAAGTGTGGGACAACTTCTTTAGCATACTGGTTATCCGAGCATCCGCAGATTTATTTTTATGTAGGGAAGGGTAAAGATAGTAAAGTGGAACCGCACTATTGGTTGCGGGGATTTAAAAATGTAGTAGGATTTAATAGCAGAGATTATTTTAATATTTTTGATAACATTAATTATAGTAAATATAAGTATGCAGGTGAAGCATCTACCTTGTATCTATTTTATTCAGGGGTGGCTGTTAAAAATATTGAAGAAACTGTGGAAAATTCCAAGTATATTGTATGCATAAGAAATCCTATTGATATGGCTTTTTCTCAATGGATGCAACATATGAAAAACGGTTTTGAGCTAGAAACTACAAGTTTTATTAGTGCTTTTAATCTATCTGATTTAAGAAGGGAGGGAAAATATATAAAATTAAATCCAAACGCAGGTTATCCTCCAGAAATAGGAGATTATAAGGGTTTATGTGCTCTTGGCAGTCAGTTGGAAAATTTGTTTGGCATTGTTGATAGAGAAAGAGTTTTGGTTTTAGTTTTAGATGATATCAAAAAAAATCCCCGAGAAGAATGGTTGAGAATCATGAACTTTTTACAAATATCAGATGATGGAAGAAAGGACTTTCCTATTTACAATGAGCAGCGTATTTTAGCTAATAAGTTTCTATATTATTCACTTTACATTCCTCTTAAAGCTATTGCAGTAAAAACCTATAAAATTAGAAATACACTCGGACTAACTGGCCTAAATCTACTTGAAAAATTTAGAAAAACCATATTTGCCAAACCACAAAAAAGGAGGGAATTGTCTCTTGATGAGCGGAAGATCGTTGCGGAACATTTTATTGAAGAAATAGAAAAGCTGGAATACATCCTTGATAGGAAGTTTGAAGATTGGAAGAAAATACAGTAGCGTGTGGAGGATTTTAGATGAAAGCATTAATATTAGCAGGTGGTTCAGGAACTCGTTTATATCCCGTGACTATGGCTGTCAATAAGCATTTTTTGCCTATTTATAACAAGCCGATGATATATTATTCTTTGTCTTTGGTATTCTTAGCCAAAATCAGGGAGATAATTATTGTTGTAAATCCTGAAGATGAAAAAAATTTTAAACAACTTTTAGGGTGCGGAGAAGAATTAGGAGTAAATATAGAATACAAAGTTCAGTATGAACCTAAGGGATTGGCTGATGGAGTAAAATTATGTGAAGATTTAATCAAAGAACAGCCAATCCTTATGGTATTGGGAGATAATGTTTTATTTGGTCACGGATTAACTGAATTGCTTACTGAAACCAAACGTGAGATAGAAAAGGAAGGAGGTTCTTTTATATTCGGATATTATGTTAAAGACCCAAGCAGATTTGGAATAATAGAGTTTGATAAGAACGGGAGAGTATTATCTGTGGAAGAAAAACCAAACAATCCGAAATCTCATTATGCTGCTATCGGAGTTTACTTTTTTGATGAAAAGGTTGTGGATTTTGCGAAAAAGATACGACCTTCTAACAGAGGCGAATATGAAATAACTTCGGTTTTAGAAGAGTATTTAAGGATAGGAAAACTAAGGGCCAAAGTATTAGGAAGAGGATTTGCATGGTTTGATGCGGGAACCCATGATAGCTTTTTGGAAGCTGGGGAATTTGTTGCTACCATAGAGAAGAAAACTGGCCTTATGATAGGGTGTATAGAGGAGATCGCTTACAGAAATGGATGGATAGATAAGAAACAGCTTCTCAAGATGGCGGAGCGCTTTGAAAAAACGGAGTATGGGAAATACTTATTCAGAATTGCGGAGGAAGGTTGAGTGATAATTATATGTGGTGGAGGGATAATAGGCCTTTCAATCGCTCGTGAATTGCTAAAAAGAGGAGCTGATGATATTATAATTCTTGAGAAAGAAAAAGATATAGGATTTCATGCATCAGGGCGCAATAGTGGTGTGCTGCACGCGGGTATATATTATACTCCCGATAGTTTAAAAGCAAGGTTATGTCTTAAGGGAAATCTTCTTATGAAAGAATTTTGCAGAAATAAGGGGATACCCGTTCTTGAAACTGGAAAAGTTATTGTTACAAAAAATTTAGAGGAGCTTAAGATTTTGGAGGAACTGTATGTTAGGGCAAAAAGGAATGGAGCGGTGGTTAAACTTATAGATGAGAAAGAATTAAAGGAGGTGGAACCTTATGCTAAAACAGTAGAAAGGGCTTTATATTCACCTTTAACGGCTGTTGTAGACTCCAAGAGGGTCCTGAAGGAGATTGAGAAGGAGCTTATTAAAAGTGGAAAGGTAAGGATTCTTAAAGGTGTTAAATATGAGAAGCTCTTGAATAATAGCGAGATAAAAACTTCCATTGGTAATATTAAGTTTAATTTCTTTATTAATTCAGCGGGGGTTTATGCTGATAGGATAGCTCATTCTTTTGATGTGGGTTTAAAGTTCAAAATACTTCCATTTAAGGGAACATACAAAAGATTGGTAAAGGAAAAATCTTACATCGTAAGGGGTAATGTGTACCCAGTTCCTGATATAAGGAATCCCTTTTTAGGAGTTCATTTTACCAAAGGTTATGATGGTGTGGTGTATGTGGGACCGACTGCTATTCCAGCCTTTGGTAGGGAGAACTACGGTGTGTTAAAAGGTATTGGTCTGGAGGCTATATCTATAATGTGGAGGAATTTTGTTTTGTTTATTGTCAATAATAAGTTTAGAAATGTGGCTTTAACCGAGCCAAGGAAATTTTTTGAAAAGATATTTTTTAAAGATGTTTCACATATGCTTAAGGATATAAGTGTTGACCATTTAATTCCTTCAAGGAAGATAGGAATAAGACCTCAGTTGGTTAATTGGGAATCCAAAGAATTAGTCATGGATTTTTTGGTTATAAAAGATTCAAACAGCCTTCATATATTAAATGCTGTGTCTCCTGCTTTTACGAGTGCATTCGCATTTGCAGAATATCTGGTTGAAAATTACATGGCTAATGGAGGACTAAAATGAGGATATTTGTTACTGGAGCTGGTGGTTATATAGGTACCGTGCTTGTTCCTATGTTACTTGAGAAGGGCTATAGTGTAGTAGCATTGGACAGGTTCTTTTTTGGCGAAGATAAATTACCCCATTGTGTCAAACATCTTGAAATTATTAAGGATGATATCAGATTTTTTGACCCCTCGCTATTAAAGGATGTGGATGCAGTTGTTGATTTAGCTGCGCTTTCTAATGATCCTACCAGTGAGTTGGATCCTGTTAAAACATGGTCCATTAATTACCTTGGGAGATTTAGGGTAGCAACATTTGCTAAGCTCATGGGTGTGAAAAGATATATACTTCCTTCTTCTTGCAGTGTATACGGTTTTCAGGAGAAGGTGGTGGAAGAAAAGTCTGACACAAATCCACTTACTACATATGCTAAAGCAAATAGAAAAGCTGAAGAAGATATACTTAAATTGGCTGATAATAAGTTTACTGTAGTGATCTTAAGGCAAGCAACTGTTTATGGACTTTCACCCCGCATGAGGTTTGATCTTGCTATAAACGGTATGGTAAAGGGTTTTTTTAAAAATGGGAAGATTCCCATATTGAGGGACGGGCGTCAATGGAGACCTTTTGTTCATGTAAAGGACACATCAAAAGCTATAATATTAGCACTTGAGGCCATGAAGGAAAAGGTTAACAAAGAAATTTTTAATGTAGGTTCAGATAATCAAAATTATCAAATATTTGATCTTGCAAAAAGAATAGCGGAAGCAATAGGTGTTCCTTTTGAATATGAGTGGTATGGTGTGCCGGACAATAGAAGTTACAAGGTTAGTTTCAGGAAGATAAGAGAAGTTTTAGGATTTGAACCAGAAAACAGTCCGGAGAGAGCTGCACTTGAGATATGGGAGGCTTTAAAGTCGGGGCGAGTTGACCCAGAAGATCCTTCTACTATTACGGTTGAATGGTATAAACTGCTCATTCAGAAGGGGGTTATGATATGAAGATCCCATTTATAAATTTAAGAAACATTTCGGATCCGAGGGGAAATTTAGCGGTTATAGAAGCTTTCAAGGACATTCCTTTTGAAATAAAGAGAGTTTATTATATATATGGAACTAAGGGAAACCAGCCTCGTGGTTTTCATGCTCATAAAACTTTGAGGCAACTTGCTATATGCTTGAAAGGGAAATGTAGAGTTATTTTAAATAACGGAAGAGAAAAAACTGAGGTGATGCTGGATAAACCTGATATGGGTTTGATTATAGATAAAATGGTATGGCATGAAATGTATTTTGAAGATGATAGTATTTTATTGGTTTTAGCAAGTGATTATTATAATGAAGACGACTACATAAGAAACTTCAATGAGTTTATTGAATGTGTTAATAGATAAAACGGCTATAGTTAAGACAAATATGGTAGGGGAGAATACAAGGATATGGCAGTATGTTGTTATATTGGACAATGCTAAGATAGGAAAAAACTGTAATATATGTTCTCACTGCTTTATAGAGAATGATGTGGAAATAGGTGATAATGTAACTATAAAAAATGGGGTATATTTGTGGGATGGTTTAAAAATAGAAAATAATGTATTTATAGGTCCAAATGTAACATTTACAAACGATTTATATCCCAGATCTAAACACTATAAGCTTCCTCTGAGAACATATATAAAGGAAGGTGCCTCTTTGGGGGCTAATTCAACCATTTTGTGTGGAATAACAATAGGAAAATACTCAATGATAGGAGCTGGGAGTGTGGTAACAAAAGATATTCCGGACTATGCTATTGTTAAGGGTAATCCGGCGAGGATTACAGGTTTTGTTTGTAAATGTGGTGAAAAATTAATCAATGTGGAGGAAATATCCCAAAGGCTTTTGGAGGTTGTTTGTCAAAATTGTGGAATGGAGTATATTCTGGATGTTAAACAAAATGATAAGATTCTTAGACTTAAAGAGGATAAATGAGCAATATGCTGAGGAAGTTATAGAAGCTATTATTAAAGTAGTAAATAGCGGTTGGTACATTCTCGGTGAGGAAGTTAGGAAATTTGAGGAGGAGTTTGCAAAATATTGCGGTGTTAAGCATTGTATAGGTGTAGGTAATGGCTTGGACGCTTTAAGGCTTATAATAAAAGCATATAAGGAACTTGGAGTATTTAATGAAGGTGATGAAATAATAGTTCCAGCAAATACATATATAGCATCTATATTAGCGATCTCGGATAATAATTTAAAGCCTGTTCTTGTTGAGCCTGATGAGGATACTTATCTTATTAATCCTGAGGAGATAGAAAAAAATATTACCGAGAATACTAAAGCTATAATGGTGGTCCATCTGTATGGCCAGGTCTGTGAAATGGAAAAAATTTGGTCTATAGCTAAAAAATAT
>JALUTC010000050.1 GCA_027058345.1 archaeon
TTCTTATCTAAACCAATTTCTCCCAAAACTTTCACATCATTCTTATTCACAACATCATATAATAAGCTTTTCTCTTCAACACTTAGCCCTCTCTTAATTTTCCACGGATGATATCCTACAGAAGGAATTATAAAGTTGTACCTTTTGGAAATTTCTATAACCTTAAATATGGAATCAATATCGTCTGAAACTCCAACCACGATGAACTTTTCTCTCAGATGTTTTATATAATTTTCGTCGAATGCATAAATATGACAATGTGTATCAATTATTTTCATAAATATGAAATTGGAATTTTATAAATATCATGTTAATGGTAACGATTTTATAATCATAGAGGATTTAAATAATAGGATTAAAAATTATTCTAAATTAGCAAGGGAATTATGTAAAAGAAGATTTTCAATCGGTGCAGATGGCTTACTAATAATAAACGATAGTAAAGTTGCAGATTTTAAAATGAGAATATTTAACCCAGATGGAAGCGAGGCCGAAATGTGTGGAAACGGTTTAGCATGCGTTTCAAAATATATGTATGAGAAGATAGGTAAACAAAAACTAAACGTTGAAACGCTTTCAGGAATTAAGTGTGTCGAAATTATAAACAATTTCGTAAAACTTGATATGGGAAGGCCCAAGTTTGAAAAAGAATTCAAGATGAAAATTTCTGATATGGAAATATATTATGTGAATACTGGCGTGCCTCATGTTGTTACATTTGTCAAAGATTTAAAAAATTTTGACGTGATAAATATTGGGAGAAAGATAAGATATGATAAAAGGTTTAAGTATGGAACAAATGTAAATTTTGTTGAAGAAATTAATGAGAGAGAATTCTTTGTTAGAACATATGAGAGAGGTGTAGAAGATGAAACATTTTCATGTGGTACTGGATTATGCGCCGTTGCAACTGTTGTATCGATTTTGAAGGGAACTTCAGGAAAATATAATATTTATACACTAGGAGGGAAATCTATCGTTGAAATTATAAAGGAAGGGAATGAAATAAAAAGAATATATTTATATGTAGAGCCAATATTTGTATTTAAAGGTGAGATTTTAAAAGATTTTTAATAAATTCGATGACAGATTTCTTCAATTCTTCAATAGTACCTTCATTTACAATAATGTAATCTGCTAATGCTATTAAATTTCCAACACCGTATGATAACTCTCTTAAATCTCTCTTGACAAATTCTTCGAATGTTTTCGGATCATCCTCCCTATTCCTATCAATTATCCTTTTAAACCTCGTTTTAGGTGATGAATGTATTGCTATGAGTACTGTATTCTTAAACCTTTCTTTCAAAAAATTATACTCGTCTAAACTTCTTAAACCTTCGATTGCTATTACATTTGGCATTTGCTTCATTTTAAGAATTTTTTCATACGTTAACCTTGCTACAATGTCTTTTCCAAACCTCTTTCTAATTTCAAGGCTGAATTCTCCCAAATTTTTCAAATCGATATTCCTCCTAATAGCTTCCTCTCTTAAAACATCTCCCATTTTAATTACATGTATACCAATTTCCTCCAAGATCTTTGATACTATAGATTTCCCAGAAGCAGGCATTCCTGTAATTAGTAGTACTATATGTGGTTTCATCATTAAAACAATTCTCCATCCAATTTATTTATAAGGTAATCGATCAATCCAGGAGTTATTATGGGTTTTCCATTAAGTATAACATAGCCATATGGTAAATGTATGCTTTCAACATCGTTTAATCTTATTTCTACCTCGCTGGTAATTT
>JALUTC010000051.1 GCA_027058345.1 archaeon
CAGAAAAATATCACGTAATTTTTGGCGACGGATATATAAGAGAAAAGATTTTGGATAGAACTTTTTACATAGCGCCATACTCCTTTTTCCAAACAAATACAAGAACAGCTGAAATACTATATAAGAAAATTGTCGAAATTTCTTCATTGAATGGAAATGAGAATGTTTTAGACTTATACTGTGGCTCTGGTGCTATTGGAATATTTCTATCAGAATATTCACGAGAGGTTCTTGGAATAGATATTTCGGAGGAATGTATAAGGGTTGCCGAGAAAAATGCTAGAGGAATAGATAATATAAAATTTTTAAAAGCGAGAGCAGAAGATGTAAGAAAGGTTGGATTCGATGTCGTAGTAGTCGACCCACCTAGAGCAGGATTGACGAAAAAGGTTATTAAAAATATTCTCGAAATTAAACCAAAGAAGATTATATATGTATCATGCAATCCAAAAACTCAAGCAAGAGATATAAATATGATGAAAGGATATAAAATAGTTGAGGTTCAACCAATCGACATGTTTCCACATACACAACACATAGAAAATATTGTCCTATTAGAGAGAGGGTAATATGGTCGAGATAGATTTTAACTTTGTAATTTCAAGCTTTATAGCACTCTTCATCATAGTAGATTCGATTGGAAACATACCAATATTTCTCGCACTATTAGAAGAATATACAAGAAAGGAAAGGGATGAAATCATAAAGAAATCCTGCACAATTGCTATGCTGTCATTAATAGGATTTATATTAATTGGAAGAAAGTTCATGAAAATCTTAGGCATAGACTTTTACTCTTTTAAAATTGCCGGTGGAATATTATTACTCATAATTTCGATAGAAATGCTATTTGGAAAGAAAACATTAACGGAATATTCTCCAGATATTGAAAAGAGAAGTAAAGATGATATAGTTGTAACACCTCTAGCAATTCCCTTATTAACAGGTCCAGGAGCAATAACGATAGGTTTAATGTATTTTTCACAAGCAAAGGATTTGATACATAAGGCAATATTATTTATAAACATTTTTCTTGTATTTTTAATCTCGTATATAATACTCAAAGAGGGTGTAAGATTATTTAATCTACTTGGAAATACAGGTACTAGAGTAATAGCGAGATTAATGGGATTAATTTTAGCATCGATTGCAGTTGAATTTATAATAAGTGGTATAAAAGCATCATTCTCCTAAAGTTTATTATTTAATATGAATGAAGTTATTGAGGCAATGTTTAAGAAGGAAACATACGATGAAGATGTTTATAAGATAGAGCTTGTACAAACACATATATCATGGGTATTTCTTACTGGAAAGTACGCGTATAAAATAAAGAAGCCCGTAAATTTTGGATTTCTCGATTTCTCAACACTTGAAAAGAGAAGGTATTATTGTTACGAAGAATTCAGGATAAATAAACTATTAGCAAAGGATATGTATATAGAAGTTGTTCCGATAAATAAAAAAGGAGATAAGATTAAGATAAAAGGAGAGGGAGAAACAATAGAATATGCAATTAAGATGAAGGAAATGCCAAGAAATAGAATCATGAACATTCTTTTGAAGAAAAATGAAGTTAAACCTTCAGATATAATAAAAATAGCGGAAATAGTTGCAGAATTTCACAAAAAGACGAAATGTAATGAAGAAACATTAAAAATCGGATATGAAGGAATAAGAAGGAATTGGTATGAAAACTTTTACCAAACAGAACCATTTGTAAATAAAATTATTTCACAAGAAGATTTTAAC
>JALUTC010000052.1 GCA_027058345.1 archaeon
GGCAGAAAATTTTTATTCTATGATTTTTCCTGTCATAAAGAAGAAAATAAAGAAAATTAGAAATTAGATATAAATGTAAGGAAGTTGAAATAGATCTTAATGAATATGCTCCTTTTTATCTATTTGCAGATGCAAATCTTCTTCCTAAGTTTATTTATAATAAATTAATAGGACAAGGAATAATCAAAACGATTATAGAACAAAATAAATGCTGTGTAATACTTTTTCTTAAACCATTAAATGAACTCATGGAAAAGATTGAATACTTAATATGCTATGGTCCTGGAGCCGGTCATGGTATTCTCTTTAAGAAATCTGAATGATTTTATTAAATTTATCAAACTACCAACACCGGATCCAATGAAACAAGCATTATGGAATTTATTACAAACCGGAGCTAATCCTATTTCTGCATATCATAAAAAGATTATTGAATCAGAATTTCTAATTAAAAAAGAAGTACCAATTGAACTTATAGATAAAATTATATATATTGGAAATGATAAAAGTTTCTATAATCATTATCAAATTTTTAGCAGAATATTTAAGGAACCAGACAAGGAATTAAACGTTGAAAATATATCGCATGGATTTATCCTTGCTATTTTCCCAGATTTAAAAATAAAGGCAATTGAAATTCCTGCAAATGACTATTTAAGGACAATGACTGAAAGAATCATTAAAAGATTATTATACGATGTCTTATATCTAATAAATATAAATCAAGATTCAGCTGCTATTCAATTAATGGATGAAGTTTCATTTCCAGGAGTGATATTATTATGAAGAATATTAAATATATTAAGGGAAATATTTTTGAATCGGATGCGGATGTCTTAATCAATTCCGTTAATATTAAAGGTATAATGGGTGCTGGAATTGCTAAGGAATTTATGAAAAGATTTCGTAAAATGTACGAGGAATATAGAAAAGCTTGTAGAAGAGGTGATATTTACATCTTAGCAAGATTTGAAGTAGATTTAAAAGCACCAAAAAGACCAAAATTAATTGTTCATGAAGTTTATGATTGGAAACCTCATATATGGGTTGGAGATCGTAATGGTAAAAAATTTATAGTACTGAATTTTCCTACGAAAATTTACTGGGATCTTCCAAGTGATTATAAGATAATAGAATCTGGTCTTAAATGGCTTAGGAATAATATCAACTTACTATCGGAAAAGCTTGGAAGAAAAGTTAGAAAAATTGCCATGCCCCAAATAGGTACTGGATATGGTTATCTTGAATGGAGGAAGGTGAAAAATCTTATTGAGAAATATCTATCAAATATTGGTGTTGAAGTAGAGGTATATCTGAACTATTCTAAATCTAAGAAAAGAGGGTAACGATATTTATATATGGAACTTAAAGATAAAGCCGAATTATTTAAAGAGGAAGCATATGAAGCTTTTGAAAAAGGACGATATACACTCGTACCTTTTTTCGTTGAACAGGCAATTCAATTGTATATAAAACATATACTTTTCAAAAGGTTTGGTGATTATCCGAAAACTCATAATTTGAGAATATTATTTGAAGAACTCGGAAAGATTTTGGATGTAAAAAATTTCGTAGAGAAAAATGACGATGTAATCGATTTGATAATGACATCCTATATTGAAGCAAGATATACACCCATGGAGTATAGTAGAAAGAGCGCGGAAAAATCCTTAAAATTTTTGGAAGAATTTTTAGAGGTGATAAAAGATGAGATATAGTGTCATAGATGTTCAAAAAAG
>JALUTC010000053.1 GCA_027058345.1 archaeon
TGAAAATGGGTCCTTTTCATTAAAGTTACTGGTTAACTTGCTTGTGTCGATTGGAGGAGGGAGGAGTATTAAATTCTTCTTAACACCAACATTTTTCATAATACCTATTAAGAATCTTAATACCCATTTATTTAGTGCAATAAATCCGTCATAATTTTTTATCAACTTGATATAATATACACCCATAAAGGGCTTCCTCCAATATTCTATAAAATCTAATAGACAGTAACTAACATTGAATTTTCTGTGATAGTCAAGAAATAGGTGAGACATAGGCATCTGATTCACTACTAGAAAATCATATTTCTTGGTCCAGAAATTTGATATACTTGTTAATAATGCATAAATGAATATATTTGATAGTTTCCGCTCCCCGTTGAAACTATCTCTATATGGAATTATTCTATATATGTTTATTCCATCAATCAGTTCCATGTGTCTTGACATGTCATAGGTTGTATAGATATCTACGATATGCCCTTTAGACGCAAGTTCTTTGGCCAATGTATAATATTTTACCTCCTGCCCTCCAATGTGTGGATAGAAATATTCGGTATAAATAGCTATTCTCATGATCTCCTCCATATGCGGTATAAAAGTACTTTAGTTGAGGTCATCCATAGAATCTTTACACCATCAGTCAGGACATTTAATTTAGAGTTAGAATTAGAATTTCTTTTTGTATATCTAATTGGAATCTCAAATATTTTGTAGTTATATAGCCACGAATTGAGAAGGATCTCCCCACTCAAAGACATTCCTTTTTCCCTAAGTGTATGGAAAAGTCCCAATGGAAAGATTTTAAGCCCTGTCTGTGAATCGCCTACCTTCAATCCACCCAATATCCGTATGATATTATTTATCAGGATGTTACCAATTCTATTGATTAGGGGCATACTACCCTTTTCCACCGACCTTCTACCCAAAATCAAGAAGGAATTACTTGCCTTGATAAAGGCATTTAAAATATTTGGTAGATTACGTGGGGGTATATACGTGTCATCGGCATCAATAATCATCGTAGGCATCCTAGATGGAAAACGACTAATTAAATAATGTAATCCTGTCAGAATAGCTAGCCCATACCCCCGAGACTCGTTCAATAATATAACATCGGCCCCAGCTTCAACCGCCTTATCAATACTAGGATCATATCCATGGTTAACAACTACTACAATATAGACTCTACCACCAAAGATCTTCCTCAATCTATATATTACACGCGATATGGTTAGATGCTCGTATAGACAAGGTATGACAACCAATACCTCAACCGAAGCTAAATTAACCTTTTTAGATTCAAAGACAGTTTTGTATCGTAAATTCAATTTATAGGCACCTTACATCTCAAGCAGACGCCAACCACAGCTTTAATAATTTGATATTTACCTAACGGATAAACATAAATTTTATTTCTAAACACACGACCCACAAACACACAAGCCCAGGATACAATTTAAAATAAAAAGACAAGTATTCCAACGATACATATTATTATTAAATTAGAAAAGTAAGTGGTTAATAGATATTTTTATTTTACTAAGATTCAAATAGAGTCGAGATCTTCTTCTAGTAAGTATCTCCCTTGAAGATAAATCTTGTAGTTATGTTTCCTCCAATATAGTTCATTGTAGCCCGTCAAGATCCTCTTCAATTTAAGTTTATCAGCCAATTCAAGCATCTCCTTCTTTACTCTACTAATTTCGCTTTCGTTATATACTTTAGCC
>JALUTC010000054.1 GCA_027058345.1 archaeon
TAATCGTAACTCATAACGTTCAACAAGCCGCAAGGATAAGTGATTACGTAGCATTTTTATATCTAGGAAGATTAATAGAATTTGGCATAACAGAAGAAGTTTTTAAGAGACCTAAGCATGAATTGACCGAAAGGTTTATAACAGGAAAAATTGGATAATTATCCCTTAATTTGTTTAACATATACCTTTCTTTCTCTCGGACCATCCAATTCTACGAATAATATCCTTTGCCATGTACCTAAGGAAAGCCTTTTATTCATTATAGGAATTACAAGACATGTATTTAAGAGACATGCCTTTAAATGACTGTGAGCATTTGTATCGATTATATCATGCTTATAACTTCCTCTCCTTGGAATTAATCTATACAATGTTTCCTTAATATCTTCGAGCAATCCTTTCTCATACTCGTTTATTATTAATGCTGTTGTTGTATGCTTTGTAAAGACTATTGCAATTCCTTCCTCTATATCAATGAGCCTTTCAACATCATTCGTTATATCTATTATTTCAAATTCATCCTTTGTTCTAATATTTATCTCTTTAAGCATATGTTATTTTTAAGGAAAAAGATATAAAAAGCTTTTATAATATGAATCTTGAGGAAAAGATAAAACAAATAGAGGAAGAATTAAGAAGAACAGATTATAACAAAGCGACAGAACATCACATAGGTAGATTAAAGGCAAAGCTTGCAAAACTTAGGGAAGAACTTGAAGAAAGAAGGTCGAAAAAAATTAGGACTAGAGGTATTAAGAAAGAGGGAGATGCAACCGTTTGTTTACTTGGATTTCCATCGGTAGGAAAATCCACATTGTTAAATGTGCTAACTGGAATGAATTCAAAAACCGGATATTATGCATTTACAACAACCGAAGCAGTTTCTGGAGTAATGAAATATAATGGTGCAAAAATACAGATAATAGACCTACCTGGTATAATAGAAGGAGCGTCTGAAGGGAGAGGAATGGGAAAGGAGATTTTAAGTTATGTGAGAATGGCCGACCTATTAATAATAATGGCGGATGTTTATTCAGAGGATACCATTAAAATAATAGAAGATGAACTTTACAAAGCAGGTATAAGGATAAATCAAGAGAGACCAAAGGTTAGGATTGAGAAGAGGATAAGTGGTGGAATAAATATAGTTTCAAGTGTTAAACTAACAAAAATTGACTTAAATACTATTAAAGAAATTTTGAAGGAATTTAAGATACATAATGCAGATGTAATAATTGATGAAGATGTAACAATTGATAGATTTATCGATGCATTGTCAAAAAGTGTTTATTATACGAAGGCATTATATGTAATAAATAAAGTCGATTTATTGAATGAAAATATTGTTGAGAGAGATGGAAAAATATATATTTCGGCGGAAAAGGGTATAAACATTGAGTATTTGAAGAGAAAAATATTTGAAAGTTTAGAACTTATAAGGATATATCTGAAACCACAAGGAAAAAAACCCGATATGAATAATCCAATGATTTTAAGGAAGGGAGCTACAATAAAGGATGTTTGTGAAAAAATTCATAGAGATTTTGTCGAATACTTTAGATATGCACAGGTTTGGGGAAAAAGCGTTAAAATTCAAGGACAAAGAGTTGGTTTGAATCATATTTTGGAAGATGGTGACATCGTTACAATAGTAATAGATAAAAGGTATGAAAGAAGAATTAAGAAAGAGAAATTAGGAGTTTTTTGATTGACAAAATG
>JALUTC010000055.1 GCA_027058345.1 archaeon
ATATGTATTCCAATCCGCTATATGCTTTTGGAGGGTAAGGATAAACGCAGGAATTTATAACAAGTATTTTTGTGTCTTCCATATTATTTTTATACATGGCCCTAAGGTTTGATGATTATCCAAAATTAGCAGAGATTATAGTTAAGAGAAAGGTTGATTATGAAACCTTGGATTTTCTAAAAGATCTTGCTGATAGATTTCCTAGGAAAGAGTTGCTCGAACTTATACCAAAAGTCGAGGAATTTATTAGAATAAGGAGATTTTTGCCACCAGAAGAAGAAGAGAGAAGACTTAGCGAGATTATATTGGAAATAGACAAGATAAGGGATATTGTTCATAAGGCATTATTGGAAGGAGTTGAAAAGGTTGCAAAACGTTTGGAGAAAATAACGGATCCAGAGCTTGTTTTATATGCAAGCGTTGATAAGGACGATTTGAGAAGCGATGTCGTTGAGACGTATATCGAAGATAATAAGGATGTTATAAAAGGGATGATTTATCTCAAATGGGTTGAGAAGAATCCTGAGGTAGTAGAAGAATTAACTGGAAGATCTGTAGAAGAATTTAAAGGCAGGGCGTATGATTTAACCTCCGATTTAACTATAAAAGTTGATAGATCGGATCCAACAAAGTTACGAGTCGAATATCATTTCAAGGCTGGATGTGGATATCCTTATGGTACTGGAGGAATTGTAGCTAGAGAACCGCCACCAACACTTAAAGAGCCAACTGAAGAAGAAGTTATTCAAACTGTTTTGAAAAACTTCGATAAATATATCGACATTTGGACACTTATACGATTAGCTGTGCATAAAGAAAACATTGAAATGAAATATCCTGAAATTGCAAAGGAAGTAAACAAGAGGATTCATTGCGAATATAATGAAGAAGCATTAGGTGGTATAGAAGAATTTCCACGTAAAGAAGAAAGGAGACTGATATGTGAGGGAGATAAGGAAATAATAAGAGAGATATATAGGAAGATTTCTGAAGAATGGAGAGAAGGAGTTGCTAAAAATATTGATAAGTATAAGAATTGTCATCCTCCTGTAATTGCTGAACATGATGATAAGGCAAGGTTTGCATATACGTGCATTTCTTATATCGATGAAACGGCGCACGTTGATGAAATACTTAGTAGAGGAGAAGACATTGGATTAATTCTAAACGATGTATATACAGATTTGCTTCTAGAAAGAATGGATGAAGCGATAGCAGAGATGGGAAGATTAACAGGTAAAAAGATTGAAGAAGAACTTGGATTTAAATGCGATGCAGACGTTATTGGATTTCATCACAATGGCATTGCTGCAGTAATTGATTGTAAGAAAACAGAGACGTATGAGATAAAAACGCCTGAGGATGAGATTAAAATGAAGGAAGCGATAAGGGAAAACGTGAAGAAGTTCTTGAATATACTTGAAGATGAATGCAGCGCTGGTGTTTTATTTGACGTACAATATAGATTGGGAGGCGAAATATGATTATTTTTTCTCGTATTGCAACTTTGCCGTATCAGAAACTTCTTTCTCCAAGTGTTCATGAAATTTTTCGTAAAAGTAAAGTCTGAGATAATCAAGGATTAAGGAGATGATAAAAGTTATCGCTGCAGTTATATATTCCGATAGAACAATATAGCCACCAGTTGCGATTCTTAGAATGTCTTTTGCAGCTCCTATGATGAACATCAAAATTCTATATCTGCTGTATCTCTTTTTCATATAATTCGAGAAAACGCTTCGCCATTAATCTCTTATTGAAATTTTTCAATACGAAATTCCTTGCCTCCTTGCTATCGTAATCAAAGCTTTTAATAGCTTTTACATATTCTTCCTCACTTCCATCCGTGAAATATATAGCATTGCAATCCTTTGCATAATCATACAATCCGAAATTATATTTGCATGCAACTACACCTGTACCACATGAAAGTGCTTCGAGAGAAGTTAACCCCATAGCCTCGACGTATTTCTTATACAATATTCCAGCGAAAAATATCCTCGCTCTATTATATAATTCGAGCTTCTTATCAAGCGATTTGTTCAAAGGAATGTATTCAACGTTTCTCAAGCCTTTCCTCTTAATTATTTTCATCGCAATATCATGCCATTTGTAATGGTCTTCACTATAACAATCATAAGCAAGAACGAATTTATAATCCTTTAACTTCTTTGCCAGTCTTAGAAAAGTTATTATTCCTTTATCGATGTGCGGTCTATGTAAGTATAAAACGTCTATGTCTTTCTCGATTTTCATTGGTTTGAATATTTCCTCATCAATGCTGAAAGGAATTGCATATGGTTCGAATTTTAAAAGCTCTTTAACACGTTTTGCTACAAGTTTTGATAATGCAACTGATTTAACATGATAATTCGCTGGAGATCTTGGTACAAAAAATGATGTTTCATGTCCGTCTCTATAATAGCACCAAAATCCTTTAAATCTTTCCTTGTGATAAAAGAAATATCTCTCTGAATAAATACACGTTGCAGATGCATCGATTACAAAATCCGCTGACAATATTATGTCTTTATAATTTTTCCATGCACGATATTCAGCCTCCCACATGCTGCCAATTTTTCTATAATTTGCAACGTAAAGGATCTTTGCATACCTTGTCTTACTCTTTTCCGTAGCAATTAGATAAACCTCGTTTCCAAGCCTTGCCAATTCATCAGCCAATAATGCTCTGTAAGATTCACTTCCATATATATCGAAAGTAATTCTCGAAGGGTAAATGCACGTTGATATTACCACGATCCTCATATTATTTATAAAGCAAATCAGCAATCTTTCGTCCTTGTTAACATTGTCGTGTCTAAAAAATTGATGCTAAAAACAGAAATTTTGCCGTCGTTAATTTTCTAAATAATGAATAGAGGTGATAAAATGGTCGACATTCTAAACCTTATAAAAACAACTTTTGTTCACTCTGTTTTTATTTATTCCCTAAATAAACCCCCAATTTTGTATTTCACATCTTTCGATTTCTACGATAATTATTTCAACCAATACATCGTTACACCAACAAGCATCATCATCAAGACCAAGAAATCTCACTATAATTATCCAATCACCATTGAGCAGTATTCCAAAATAATTTCAACAGTTAAGCAATACATGTCCAAAAAAACATCTATTACCGTTAACTACCTACGATACGAAGTCTATTGCATCTATGGAAAAAGCTACGCTCCTTGTACAGAAAACAAGTGCCTCAAGTGCTTGTTCAAAGTTTTAAAACCAAACAAATAAAAATGCCCGACATTAAGTATCTTTTCAAACTTTTCCTTTCATCCAATCCAGAATACAACCAAGTAATCCAGAAATACAAGCAGAATTTCAAGAAGTACGTGAAATATTTCAAGAATATTCTAAAGTTATACAGGAAAACAAACGAACTAAATATTGCAATCGAACTAGAGAATATTAAGAATGGCAGGGCTTACAAGTATTCCAGTGAAGCAGAAACGTTATTTGAAAAAGTTTTTCCAGAATTAGCAGCAATTTTTCATGATTTCCAGAGATTTATTCAGAAATACAACGAAATCAACAATTACCATGGTTGCATGCTTGACATATATGCGCCATTAGTCCATTCACATCCATTAACAGCAGAAACATTTCAGCACAAAATATCAAGTATTTGCAGCGAATGCATTAAACAGTTCGGAAAGTGCACTGTTCACCAATACATTTCAGTTGATTTTGAACATTTCCTTTCCTTTTTGATTTCTTACCTATCTAAATAATTCCTCCTTTTTTCTTTCTCGTATTGAAAATTTTCAATACCTGTCTTCTTTTCTCCCTAAATAAGTAAACATTTCCGTTTACCTTTTCTGTATAACCCAAAAAATAATTTACCTTTTTCTCATACGGCAACTTTGCCGTATCAGCGTTTGAGAAAAATTACACAACCATATCCCTCGTAGTACATTCCTCTGATATAAAACAGCAATTTTTTTCCTTCGAACTTATCAACAAGCTTGATAAAACTTTCATCATCAAATAGCCAGCTTGGATTTTTCCTATGCGGATGTATTTTCTCGTTATCATACATATTTATCTCAGCCCTGCTTGGAGCTGATATTATCACAACTTCTTTAGTAACCCTTTCTATCTCTCTTATAACCTTTTCCCTATCTTTTGGATTAATATGCTCAAACACCTCTGTTATAACTGTCGTATCAAAAGATTTATCCTTAAATGGCAAATACCTTGCATCAGCAATTAAATCTACAAATCCTTTGTAATAAATCAAATCTATTCCAATGACATTTCTCGGCTTATTCTGATTCCAAAAGTATCCATCCTTAATACCGATATCCAAAACTCTGCCTTTAACGTATTTCCTCAATTCCTTTCTATCGCTTATTCTATGATGAAATATCCCTTTGGATTTATCGACCATAGATATTCAAGGGTTTCAATCTTGTGATAATTCCAAATCGTTGCAATCCTCGCTATTAAACTGTATTTGTTCGGATATAAAATGAAGGCAATGTCTGACACTTTTTTTATTTCTTTAATCGCTTTCTTACAATCATCTAAGGACAAATGTTCTAGAACGTGAGAGCAAAACGTTACAACTGATTTTTCATCAAACAGCTTCGATAATTCCCTAACATCTGCTATAAAAGATATGCAATCGTTTCCATAAATGCATTCGCATCCTTCAATATCCAAGCATATATCTCCAAATCCATGCCTTCCTTTTGGCCTTCCTATAACCAATAAAGGCTTCTTCCTTTTCCTAGATTCTTCTTCAGCAGCTTTATACAAAAAATACCTCATGTTATGTTCATGCAACTGTATTAATGATTCGAATGCAATTATTGACAACGGAATTATCAAAGATTTCATATTAAACTTAAGCTGCGCTCATATAAATTTTCCATGGACGAGGAAGTCAAGAAGAAGATCGATGAAGTATGCAAATGCCCTGTTGTTAGGATGCAGCTTACATGTTTGGCAGATAATTTGATAAGCAATGATGAAGATAAAAGGAAGTTTATTGAATTCTTAGAAGTTTTTAAGCAGGATAGGAAAAAAGGCGTAGATGTTTTGATAGAAAAGTTTGATAAAGAAAAATTAATAAAGGCGCTAGATTCTTGCAAAATCAAATGAAAAATTCATAATACCTGTAATTTACTGGGATGGAAAGCCTTAGGTATTGCAACCCTGCCGTAGCAGTTGGAGCTCCAGGCTGAACAGGTACAAATCCTGGTTTACATGTCCATCTTAAAGTTATTGGGAAAACAAACCAATAACACCTTGGACTTGTATCTATTGGATCGTAATAACATGCAACTCTCCACCATTCTTCTCCAATTGCAACTCCAGCAGCTGTTATTGTTTTTGCCCACCCGTTAACCATGTCGCTTGCACTTCTTGTTGGACATGCAGCATATGTATAATTCGTCCTTACAACTCTACATTTCGTTGCATCTAAAGGAATAGTTGTTTCTATTTTTGCACTAGCAACATTTGGATCGACTTGTTGAACAATAGAAGTTACGTCTTTTTCATAAACGTTTGTCGTACCAGGTTTTAAAGACCAATTCTTCTTTATCGCATCTTCAACTGCAGATTTAAAATCATTTATATTACATTGCCTGATCTTTAAACATAACTTGACCATGCCTTCACCTCCTTTTTAATATGTATGCTAAAAGGGCTAAAGTTATCACGCCAACGATTATATATTCGTATTTTATTTCAGGCTTTGTTATAGGTTGTGTTGGGACTTGTTCAATAGGGATACAGAGCTTCATAGGACCATAAAACAGATATTTTTCTGTCCTGCTGGAACTAAAACATCAATCGTCAATATTCTATCTCTTGGTAACGAGAAAGTTCCTTTTCCCACAATATTTGGAGCATAAACGATCCAGATACCTGCAAAGCTTTTATCTATTGGTTCAAATTCAACTCTTATTCTTATTCTGTCTTTATCCCCTTCTCTTCTTACAAGTACTGCCGTTATATTTTTTATCCTTGGAACTTTTGTTGGATCGACATCAATCGTATATCTTACACATCCTCCACACCCTTCTACATTAAACCCTTCTATATTGTAGCTGTTTATTTCATATCTAGATCCAATAACCGTTCTTCCTCTAGAATCTCTTGAAAATATTCCAACGCTGATATCTAAATATTTCTTTGAAAAACTCGACCAATGTTTATCTCCATGATAAACACCATCTTCATACCATCCTCCAGCTCCACATGAATAAACGTATTTTCCTGCTTGAACAGGAATTGTGAAACATGAATGAGCACATCCAATATCAAAGTTGCACCTGTCATTTATTCCAATAGCTTCTTTAGATTCATTACACTTCTTTACATTAACAAGCCTCCTACCAGAACACCTGTATCTACAAGCCTTACATTCAAGCATCATCTCCTTCTCACCTTCCTCTTCTTATAAGCGTAAACAATTAAAGGAATGAAAAACAAGAAAGGAACGCCATATTTAACAACCTTTTCAAAAATCGTCTCTGGCTTGATTATCCTCTCGTAAATTATTGGAACTTTATATTCTTCTCCAGGCCTTACGCAAATATTTTCAACGTATTCATAATACCCTTCCTGACATGTTACATCAAGCGTTACTTTGAAAGTAATAATCCAATAATTTTTATCACAATTTGTATCAGAACATTCGACAATTGCTCTATCAAATCCATGCATCCAATCCAAAACCATTTCGTTTTCCTTCCTTGAAGGTGGCTTTTCATACCATGGGCCGTTTTCACTAACGATTTGCAATGGAAATGTTACATATACATATGCTTCCTTGACTGGTATAAACTTCTTAACTATATCGGTAACATTCCTTCTGTATTTGTTTTCCTCAACCTTCTCCCAATTATTCATTATATAATCTTCGACAGATTTCTTTAAATCGCACTGGCATGGAGTTTTTGGCTCTGTAGGTAAAGGTGGTAATGGTTCTTTAGATGGAGGCGGTTTAACAATATTTGTTGGTGGAGGTGGAGATGGATATATTGGTGATGGATAAATTGGTTTAGGGGAAGGCATGTATGGAATATTTGGCGGTCTTTGTTCTGGAGGTGCTTCAGGATTTATCGATGCAACAACCTTTGTTTTAATTATTGCACAGTAAGGAATCGATAAGCATAAGATTGCAATAGGTACATAACCTGATAAATACATGTTTACAAGAACTTCCTCTGGATACAAACAACCATCTGTGACTTCATAGTACGACAAAACTTCTATTTTTTCAACGTCTTCTATTACCAATAGGAAAGTGTTAACGGCTGGGAAATATTTCCGTATTAGAGAAGTTACATTCCTGACATATCCCAAAGCGGTTTTTTGCCACTCTGTTATTATTTTCTCTTTTACAGCTTCCACAATTTTCGATTTATCACATTCTTCAATCTTCACGCAATGAATTATAGCATAACCTGGTGCTTCGACCATTACAACACCTCAACCTCTTCTGTTTCGCACTTAATTATATCAAAGTCTGGATTTTCTTCTATGCACCTCCTATTTTTATCTTCAAAACACCTAATGCATTCTTTTGAACATGTTCCTCTCGCTGGGTATCTAAGCCTGTCATATATGTCTATGTTATAAAATTGACAGGTGTTTGCAATTTCTGAATAAGGATATGTACAGCAATTGATGTAAACATTATCGCTCCACGTCCTTACGTGAATCTTATCCTCTGTTAAACATCTCCATCCAAAGAATTTGAAACAGCCTCTTATTGAAAAGTGAATTTCCACTGGCTGATTTATTGGAATTCCATAAACTTCAATTATCCCATAATTCCCAACCCTGTGGAAATATAGCCTTCCTTTTTGATATGGCAAAAAACAGATGTATTGACCAGAATAAGCATCGAACAATACTCCATCGGTTGGATGATGAACGTAGACAAGGTCTCCAATCATTTTACTATGTATGTGCAAGTGATAAATCGTTTCTGGATAATTTCCTCTGATGTCTCCGTATATTGTCAGCTTTATAACATTTTCCTCAACTTCCTTTGGTTTTTGAGTAAATGGATCTTCACAAATCGTAAACCTTTCTTTCTTAATTTCATCAATATATATCTTCGGAATAACTATTCCATATCCTTGCTTTCTAATTTCTTCCTCGTATTTTCTTTCAGACTTTTCCTTTTCCTTCTCCTTTAGATATTTGTATATCCCATATCCAGCAAATCCAGCACCTGCCAATCCCATTATCGATGCAGGTTCTTTCAAATCTGCTTGCTTTAAGAAATAGCTTCCAAGCAATAAGCCACCGCCTAAAATCATTTCTTTATTAACAGGTATTCCGATTTCCTTTGCCTTCTTCTCTATCTCTCCAAGAAATAAATACGATCCTATTGCTGTTCCAATTCCTATTGCTAATGCAAGCCACATGTTTTTATCTTATTGCAACTCGCCTAAATTGAGAGAAGATTGCTGCAAACATTGGAAGAGATAACCCAAACGCTATTAATGCAGGACCTAATATCTTTTGCGGTTGAGGTAATGGGCAGGAATAAAAAACAGCTGCTTTTTCCTCTTCAAAGCTTCTTTCATCAAGGACAAAATATTGAGTATAACTGCTATCCCAACCTAATCTTAATCCGCAATGAACATTCCATCCATTCGTAGGCTCTAACCATCTAACAGGTATGTTATTTATCATGAATGGCATCAACTTCAATTCAACATTATACTTTACAGGCTGGTAAATCAATTCTTGTCCAGTAGTCCATGAAATTTTGTCACGATAAACATTGCAAACGTATATAACAGTGTGCCAATCATCATCGTATAAGCAATGCCCTTCATAAAAATATTTCACCTGAACGTAATAACAATCTGGATGCATTTCCCTAATCCTAAACGGTTCGAGATAATTATAGCTACAAATCTGTTTTATCGGATTATTGTTTTCATCATAAGAAGCCGACCAAAAGCCGCGATAAAATAATCGAGTGAATTTAAAATATTCAAACGGTGGCAGAATTGGTTTGGGATACATAAAAATCAGGTATTGAAATTTTGCCGTATAAGAAAAATAAAAAATAAAAGTTATACGCCAACAACTGTTACTCTTACTTTAACCGTTGTCAATGATGTTCCAGCTGCAACTTCTACATTTGTCCCTGTAAATACTTTATACCTAACAATGTTGCTTGTAAATGGAGTTGTTTCATCCAAAGATGCAATGTGACCTGTTACTTCTAAAGAAATTACATCTAATATCTTTTCAACAGCGTTTATTCTAATCTCGCTTGGTGATGTATAGCTTGCTGGCCCTATATCTTCTGCAAATACTACTTTCTTTCCATCAACTATTCCAATTAATCTTTCTGTTGCAGCCATATCAAATCACTTTACTTCCAAGTCAAATCTGAATATGCGTCTCTCTCGTAGAATACAACTCCAATGATTTCAAATTCGACAGTTCCTGACCTTTCAGGCATGAATGATAGCTTTGTTCCTACCTTCCAATCTAGCAAGAATGCATGCAATGGATATTGATATATTGGCTTTTCAATTTCAATCGACTGTACAACCAAAGGATGAACTGTAAATGGTGCATAAGAAACCCCTTCAGCTTCAAACTTCCACTGATGAGTAACTGGTGTATCTCCGATATGAATTATTCCTCCAGAAGGTATGTAAATCATGAACCTTCTTTCAGGTGTTGACTCTGTCTTAAAGAATGCTGTTGCGCTACCCCATAGATAAGCAGCTGTTCCAGCAGTTACATCTATTGCATGATTATTTCTTCCGAAGAACTGTGGAATTAATATATTGACACCAATTTCTGCAGGCTTTGGCATATGAGGTGTTACAACATTGTACGTCTTTTTCGTCTCTGCTTTAAATATTTCAGCAATTTTTATTATTACCTCGAGCTCGCTCTTCAAATCGTCTGCAAGCTTTGGAGAAATCCTTGCCAAATGTTCTATTTGATAAGCGAGCCATGCCCTTATTGCTTTTTCTTCTTCTTTTGTTAATGGTTCAACGATTACTTGTGCTTCTGCACCTTTTCCATACAAGATTGGAGGATATGGCTTTACTCCACCAATCAACTCTCTTATAGATACAGTCCTGACCATATTGAAACTTTAGGAGGGAGCGTAAATTTATGCGTATTACGCGTAACACAAAAATATGTGGAAGGAAAAGGACTTCTTGACAATAAGAGTATATAAAAAAGATAAGGAAAGGTGGAAAAAACTTGTAAATCACTATAAAGCAAATGGAAAAACTGCAAGCGACTTATTCAGTGATATGCTTGACTTGATTGAAAGAGAAATTAAAATTTTTAGAAGGTTTGGTATTGTTTAAACAACTGCCTGAGAGCACTTGCACCTTCCAGCTGTCGCAATCATTGGATGTTCACTTACAACTTTCTTCTTTTCCTCTTCCTCAATTGGAGATCCTCTTATAATAGGCTCCTCGGTTAGTCTTGGAATTGAAACAGATGCAGCAGGTGTTGGGGGGGCTGCTTTTTGTATAACTTTTGCGGCTAATCTTCCAAACGTTGAACCTGATATTATTGCAGCCACATCCATTGCTTCTGGTGTTTTAACTACGAAGTGTGCAATTGCAGGAGCAGCAACTCCCATTCCAACCTGCATCCATGTTGTTATTCTTTTATGTAATGGTTTCGTTGCTTCTCTTGCTTCTAAATACGCCATTCCAAGATTTAACAATTGCATACCAAATGCTGTTGCACCTAATATTAAAGGCCTGACCATGTTAAAAGTTTGAGATTAATTCCTAAATACAAGTAAACAAGTACTGCAAAATTTCAATACCTGTATGCGATATTTAAGAATCGTTCTTAAACGTTTAATTGAGAGCGGGGGTGTATTAATGAGAGTAGTTGATGAGCATGGATTTGTTTTGGAAGGGAATTATCTGTTATTATTCTTCCCCCCATACAAAGCAGCAATTTTGTATAGGATATTATCTAGAAGAAACAAGGGATTTGAAGAATTCGCACCAAGAGAGTTGGCAGCAATTCCTCCATATTCATTCGTCAAGTACAAGATACCATGGTACGATGAAAGAAGAACAGGATATATGGCGGAGGATATGTTTTATTACGAGGAAAAGGATACGTTGATGCATGCATTTGTAACAATTAAACCAATATTGTTGAAGAATTACTTCGAATTCCCAGAGGCAACAAGAACGGCATCTTATTTAGATACAGCGGTTTTATACGAAAGAGCAGATTTGTTTGGATTTTGGAGAGAGACAAAGGAGTTTGTTTTCCTACCAAAGATTAGAACGGCATTCATATCGTTCAATTCAACGAACATGTTTATAAAGCTAGTAGTAAAAGTAAAATACGCTGAATATGAAGTAGAGCCAATAACAGATTTGGATAAAATAAAAGAAGCGTGGCAATTAAAGCTACCTGTCAAGATATTAACGATGCCAATGGTTAAAGAAGATAAGTCTTTTGAGGCAAAATTTAAGGAGGTTTATGGAGTTGATATAAATTCCTTGAAGGTGGTATAAATGGCAGACGTTTATACTTTGTATGGAGAAACTGATGGAGTTAATGCCACTGGAATAATAAGTTTGACGAGTCAATTCTTCACCGGAAATGTTTCAGAGATAAAGGTAGATTTTGGAGTTGCTGCAAAAATATTCGTTGCAGAGATTTCTGGAAAGGCTTGCGATGTCATATTGGAAGTTTCTGAAGATGATGGTTCAACTTGGAAGCCTGTTAAGGTTTGGAGCCTGGTTTCAGATGGGCATTTAAACGTTGATCAAAGGAAGCCAATAATCATTCAAAGTAATAAAATTGAATACAAATCACCAGTTGCTGGTTTGCCCCCACAATTAACACCAACTACATTGTTCAGATTTAGATATCAGCAGCCAACGGCTGGAAAAACGTATATAACAGCTGTCGTCGAATTCGACACATATGACTAAGAACGATCCTGATTTTGATATAACGAAAATGGATTTGAATGAGTTCAAAATATTCGTAATGCAGAGGTTCGAATATATTGAAAGAGAAATAAAGTATATCAAGGAAGATGTCAAGGAAATTAGAGGAGATATAAAGGAAATTAGGAGAGAAATGAATAACATGAGAAGCCTTGTTCTCAAAGCAATAGGGGCTTCGACTGCAATTTTAGCCATTTTAGTTTCAATCATCACAAACGTAATATGAAGCTTGAAGATTTCATTGAAAGGATAAAACCATTTTTAATCGAATATTTTAAGGGAGTTGTTGAAGGAGAAGAAATTGTTAAGGCAGCTGAAGAAGAAAAGGCAGTGATTGGAACGATAAAAGAAATCGGTTTTTATCTATGCGATAATGGAAAGGTGAAAATTATTGAAGGAGATGAAGTTTCAACACCTGTTTATAAAGCAGGTTGCAATATTATAGGAGGGTTGCATACACATCCAATAGCACCAGCAATTCCATCGAAAGACGATGTAGATGTTGTTAGGAAAATAAATCCAAGGTTTGATTGCATTGCTACAAGGAGGAATAATAAAATCGTTATAAATTGTGTCGAAGAGCCAAAGGTAAAGGAATTGAATAAATGCAGAAATAAAGCATTTAACAATTGGATGAAATCGAATTCTCTTGCATTGTTAGAAGTTTATCCAGGGGTTTTTATACCAACGAGCAATAACAAGGATATGGAAAGAGCTGAAAAAATGTTTAAGGAATGTTACAAAGAAGTTAAAACCTTCGAAATTCCTTTATCTGATACTGAAAGTTTGCCGTACGAGAAGAAAAAATAGCTATTTTTTCTTCATGATTGCTATTGCAGATGCAACTGTTAAAATTCCAAGCACAATTCCAATGGTAACGAGTTTCCTTTTTTCTTCTTCTTTTAGGTAAGGCTGATAAATTCCAAGGATTATTGATTTTAAAGTTTCCGCATCTTTTTCACTTCCAATATCTTTCGCAATTATCTCTCCCTTGTACATATAAATTCTAGTTGGCGTGCCTGTTTTTAATGCATCGAATTCTTGAGCAATCTCAGGAAACCTGTCAATATCTACTAATATAAATACGCACCAATATAATTCCTCATGGATTTGCTTTATAAAACTTATCAATGCCCTGCTTGGGAAGCAATATTGCGAGTAGAAAATTATTACAACGTATTTATACTTCCTGATTGAATCGTAAAATTCTTCTCGAGATTTTACATCGATTATCATCTCAACAAATACCTCAAGTTATATTTTACAAACTTCTTTATACTTTCCCTTGGATTCCTCTCAACTAGAAAATGGCAAATCGTATCAAATAAAATCCATTTCTTGTCCCTTGTTTTATAGTAAAGAGGGTGGAATATCTCATCAATTATTTTGTTTAGCAGCCTTTTCTTCAAGCTTCTCACCCACCTTTTCAAATATATCAGTTGCCCTTGAATACCATATCTTCCTCAATTCTCTATATTCATCAGGCTTTGGAATGCTTCCAATCTTTAACCTTTGTATCATATCATACGCTTTTGAATAAGTATATTCCGCAAGCTTCCTTTCCTCTTCATCCTTTGCAAACCCTATCATTTCCTCGCTATACTTCCAAATATTATAAGTATGCTTCAACAAACAATCAATACAAAATTCTTTAGGCATAGACTCTGCTTCTTTTGCATGAATCTCTGCCATTGAAAGTTCTCCGATTAAATGATCTATCGTATATTTCCTAAAGTCTATTCCAGAAACTTCCTTCAAAATCTTCGGCTTCTGTATCTCAACAGGTTTTGGTATTTTTATCTCAATCTTTGGAATCTCGACCTTAACCTTTTCAAGTCTTGGCCTTGGAGGATAAGATTCTATAAGAGAGCCTGCGAATATTAGCAACGACCCAATAATCCTTTTTATTAGCTCCATGTTTTTATTCTTTTAATTCTTTTTAAATATCAGAGAGTTGTTAGGAAAAACTTCTGTTTTTATGAACAAGCTTATAGAGAAGGCAAGATATACGAATATTGTCGTCGTTGTGAAATTAAACAAGCCTTTGGATCTTAAGAAATTCATGCTATTTTTCGGAGGAGAAAAGAAAAGAAATTTTGTCGTCACCGATATAAAAACACTGTTTGGAAATTTATCCGTTACGGCATTCTCAACAGGATTATTAATCGTAAGGAATATTAAATCGCCGATGTTAATCGAAGAATCAATCGCATCATTACTTTTCCAGCTGAGAATCTTGGATGATTATGAAATTGTAAAATACGAGGTGGTAAATGTTATAATCGATGTCAAGCTCGATACGAAAATAAACATGTTCCATATCTTGGATAGATGCAAGGATTATCTTCTTCCATGGTTTGAGCCAGAGTCTTGCCCATTTGGAATTCATCTAAAAGGAAAATATGCAACGTACCTTGTAAGTCCAAATGGAAATGTAAAAATATTAAATCCGCAAAGGAGTAAGCTTAAGGAAGTTTTTAAAGAGCTGGAAGAAATTCTAAAAAAAGCAGGGATAGATGTTAACTAGTACGGCAATGTTGCAGTATCAGAAAAGAGTGAAGCATGCTAACAAGTAGCAAGGTAAAAGGACAAAAAAATAAAAAAGAGTTTATTGTTTCTTAACGGTGCAAAGAGGACATTCACAATATTTGCAATCTTCGCGAGTAGGTGAGCACTCTTCGTAACAAAAATAACAGGGTCCGCCGTTTGGACAGTATAACGTTACTTCTATTTCATAGAATGCTGCTTTTCCTTCTTTAAACAATTCTTCAATTTCTCTATCATTTAATATCTTCCCCTCTGGTAATCTAGTAAGTAGCTGGAAAACTAATAATTTGTCAAATGGTCCTATTTTAATTGGAATTCTATTGGCTTTTATCTCGATTCCTAGTATCTTACTAAGTAATTTTGCTGTGCTCTCGTGGCCAATCGCTGACACAATTTCGTAGTCTCTTACTTCATTTCTAATATATTCTTTGACATAATCTATGGGTATCTTATATATATCAATATTAAACGAATCAAATTCTTGGGGTAGCATATTCAAACTAAAGGCGTTTACAATGTATAACTTGGGCTTGTCCATCATATCACCTCTATTCATTATTTAGAAAATTAACGTCAGCAAAAATTTAATTCCCGACACTGAAATTTCTTAGACAATCGTGTGAGAAAACAGCTGCTTTTATCTCCGATACAGCAATGCCGTCTGATTTGGAGACAATCTCCTAACGAAATCCAATTTATCCCCCGTTTTTCTATAAATCTCGAGGCTTGACAAAGCCGTTATATATGCTTCCTGAAGGTTGAACATATCAACAAAGACCTGCAAATCGAATTCGCTTGGATTATAAACCTCAGCATAAGCAATGTTATCCATCGCATCTACAATAACACTAGCATCATTTGGCTTGCTTCCAATTTTTATCTTTTTCAAACATTTACAATAAGGCTCGTTATATATTGCTTCCAATAAAAATTTCGATGAAAAAACATGCAAAACTATGTTTCCTTTAACAGTTTCAACGACGATCATCTCTTCCTTCTAACAGATGCAATTGCAGCAATTCCTAAAATTGTTCCAGCTGCTAACAATATCAAGCCCCAAGGGATTTCTCTTTCCATTATTTCTATGAATTTATAAGTTGCATTTGCTAGACCAATATCTCCAACACCATACAAAAGTGTTATGTAGCTTAAACCTTTAGGAAGCATGAAAGGATGCGTTACGATCATGAAATCTGAAGGATTGCAATAAACCCTTTTAGAATCAGGCCTTGGTACTATGCAAATTTTATCTCCAACGAGCCAAACGTGAGGATATCCGATCAATCTAAAAGCGATTGAGAACTTTTGAACGTTTATATTTGTCCCTTTTCCTATGAAAATCCACCATCTTGGTTCCATTTCAAATATTCTTTGCTCTCCAACCTTTATCGTTACTGAAAAATTCTTCCCTGATAAATATTCCATGATCCTTCTTGCGTAATCTTCTTCATCAGAAGTAACATAAACGATTGCAATTCCTTGCTTTGCTCCATATCCTGCAGCTTCCTTTATGCTTCCCTTCAAAATCCCGACCATGTTTAAAAATATAATTATTACTTAAATA
>JALUTC010000056.1 GCA_027058345.1 archaeon
AACCTTTCCTTTATATTTTTATATACGATATCCCTCGGATCCTTGAGATAATATCCCGCATGAAAAACTATATCTTTGGCACCGCAGATATATCCGATTCTAACAGCATCTATCAATCTTCTTTTACTATCTTCAAGCTTTTTTTTCTCCTTTGCATTCAGGTTTATAAAATATGGTGCATGAGCACTGAGTTTTATTTTTAAACCGTTTGCTACTTCTCTAACTTTTCTCGCATAATCCTCTTTCATCCTTACTCCTTGAACGAATTCTATTTCCATACAATCCAGGTTTAACTCCTTAACCGTTCTTATTCCTGATATCGTATCCCTACTTTTACTACAATTCGGAACTCCAGCTGGGCCAAAGTTTAAAGGATAATTCATCAAAAATATTGATAAATTCACGTTTATAAAGTAAATTAATAATATGGATGTTTTTGAGATTGTTAAGAAATACTACAGCAGGGATTTTGAAACGTATTTAATCAGGGCTAAACATTTAAAGGAAGAAATTGATAGGATTAGAAATCTGATTTCAAATCCATCCTTCTCCTCGGAAATTATAATAACGGTTGAAGATATAAATAACTTGTTCAAAGAATTCAATAGCAAATATTCCGAGATTATGAAAAAAGCAAAAATAGAAAAATTTAAAACATTTAAAATAGATAATTTTAATATATATTATTTAATGAAACTTTTTGATGAGATATCAAATGAGTTGAAAAGATTTAGCGAAACGATTAAAAGGTTCCTTGAATAGTTTTTCTGAAGATATATTCGTTAACTATACTCGAAATTTCCAGCGAGACATCTTGAAGTTCAAAATTTTTAATCTCTATATCGAATGCATCCTCCAATTTTATATACATAGGTATTCTCCTAATTATTATTGAAAAAATTTCGTATGGCTTTACCATGAGATAAACTCCTAAAAGGTTATTTTTTCTATCGAATTTGTAATCTACCAAATAATAATTATCTGAAAGAAATTTGAGAAGATTTTCATCCAAATGAAATACGAATCTTGCTTTTATATAACCTTCATCGATAAGTTCTTCGATCTTTTCCTTCCTTATTTTGTTTATACTCTTACCGAAGAGTTTTATATATATATTATATTTCGAATAAAAATTTCTCAATATTTTCATGAATTCCTTTATCGTTTCGGTAAATTCCTTCAAATCAATCCTCAAAATACTTGGTTTATAAACTTCAACGGCAACAGGTGCAAGCTCCAGGCTTTTACACAAAAATTGAAGAAGATTTTCAAACTCAATTTCCGTTTCTATAAAGCTTGAGTAAAAACCTTCTTCAAATATTTCATCCTCTATTTTATAATTCAGAACCTTAAGTTCTCTCTTAATTTTATTGATTAATAATTCGAGATTTCTTTTCGCATAACCTCTTTTATTCGATTTCGATTCGATAAAAAATTTAGCAAAAATCATTTAAAAAATTATGAGAAAAATCCCAAAATTAATGGTTACGCAACATCCGGATGCAGCAAGTAAATACATTCCAGTTCAGGAAGAGGTTAATGAGGCGGTATATAGCTTATCTTACAAGGGATTAAACTGTGATGAATACATGGTTGATTTTGAAGGTAAGGCAACTCCTTATCATCAACCATCACAAATAGTTCTCGAGTTAATAAAGGAAGGGATTAAAGTAGGGGAGGAAGTTTTCATAACACCTAGAA
>JALUTC010000057.1 GCA_027058345.1 archaeon
TAACGGTATCCGCAACTATTCCCTTATCCGATACCTTTTGAACAGGTATCTTCAAAACCTTAGATGCAATCTCGTAGTCAAAATCGGTCAAGAAGCTTCCGTGAACTATTTTGCAACCATGCTTATTCGTTTGACAATTCCCAGATATTTTCTTACCATTTACTATCACATCGTTCTTTCCAGTATAGGTTGCTTTCAAACCAAATCTCTCCAACGCATATATCAACGCTTCCAATGCCTTCCTAAATGCTGCCAAATAATTCGTCGGAAGAATATCGTCCTCATTTCTGGCTATTACCGCGTATTGCAATTCTCTTTCATCAGCATATCCAGCTCCTCCACCGCTAGGTCTTCTTGCAATTATAACGTTATATTTTTTGCATGCTTCCAAATCAACTTCCTTATAAACGCTTTGAAAATATCCTATACTAACGGTTTTTGGTGTTTCTATCCATGTTAAAACCGTCGGGATTCCTTTATATGCAATTGCTTCTTGAACAGCATGAGAAAAATATTCCGAAGTATAACCGAGATCAATATATCGTAATATCTTCATAAAATTTACGGAAAATTTTTATGTTTTCATCTTGTTTATAAGTTCCAAGGTATTTTTGTATATTTTTTCTCCCAATTTTTCACCCAAAATCCTCTTAAGCTTTTCAACACCTATATTTAATATATCTTCTGGATTTCTTATACCAAATTTATACAGAGTTCTTGCTCTAACCCTTCCAACTCCTTCTATTTTAATCAATTCCAATAATTCTTCTTTTACACCGAATTTTATTCTATATAATAATCTTTCGAGGAATTTCTCATCATTGTTTTTCAATATTTTCGATATCTCTTTTAAACAATAACATAACCATTCGGCGATTTCAATTCTTGCTCTAAAATCTCCGGGAGCTATTCCGTATTTGTTTAATATATAATTTTCTCTCTTTTCATTTATCCAGTCGTAAATCATTGAAGATATCTTTACATATTCCAAGATTTCCTCATAATCTTCATTTTCAACATATAAATCTTCACCAAAATTTTCCATAAACTCTTCCAAAAATTCTATATCCGACGTTTTCACGGGAATCTTTGGCATTTCGTATGCTTTCGATATCGTATATATATAAAATATTTCCTTATTCCTTTTATTCATTGATAGGGAATTCTTAAAAAGGACTGCAGTTTCCGGATCTATGTATAATTCGACAACCCTCTTTCCAAAATTCGTTACACGAAATCTTTCATCGTTTTCTATTAAATCATTTTCGATGAGAAATTCTATTATATCTTTTACCCTTTCTTCGAAATCTATTCTTTTCGATTGGAAATAATAAAACGATTTCTTCAGGAAATTTATCAGCGATTCCTCATCCTTAACAATACCAGATGAAATTAATCCCAATATATGAAATCTAAGATTTCTTTCCATTGATAATTTCGAGAATACCTTTTCAGGCTCGGATAATATATATCTTTTAAATAATTCTTTCATACCATTCTTACTCTTAGCTATTAATATGGATTCCCCATATTCATCATATCCAGGCCTTCCGGAATTATGTACAATTATACCATTTGCGACGAAATTATGATTCCTTGTTAATACAAAATCGTATACATAATCCTTAGAATTTATAACCTTAATATTAAGGACTTCATCATATTTCAAACAATTTTTATTATATGTCACAATTCTGTC
>JALUTC010000058.1 GCA_027058345.1 archaeon
TTAAGTAACATGCTTACAAATTCTTGTTTAGTTCTTATTCTTCTAATTTCATCCTCACTGATTATTGGGAGGTTTATCTTATAAGACCTTTTAGAAATTACAATCGCATTCTTTTCTGTAACGAGTGATATTTCAAACAGCTTATCTATATCTTCCAATTCATTTCTCCTCTTTACCCTTTTCGTTAATATTACCAACCTTTCATCTCTCGTTATTGCATTGAATAAAAATTTTCTTATAGGATATATCTCTAAACCAATACTCTCCAATTTCTTAAGAACGTAATCGTTTGTTTCTTCCTTTTTTGCTTCGTATTTCTCATAGTTAACAATGTTCACATCTTCTACAAGTTTTTCATTGAAAATCTCTTCCAAATGAATTGCCTTTTGATATTCTATTTTACAATGACCCTTTTCATATCTATAAATCATCTCCCTAGAAACGTTTAACCTATCTGCAATATCTTTTAACGAAAGTTTCATCTCTTCCCTTAACTTCTTAAGTTTCTTCCCATCTACTTTAGCATAAAATTTTCCCTTAAAGAAAATAATCTTTGGATTCTCAGAATATAGTATAAATCTTCTAAAAGTTTCCAAATTTATAGCAGGAATCTTATACCTCTCATATACTACATTATCGAGTAAAGGAATCCCATCAAATCTCAAAGAAACAATTATTGGAGATGCGTTGAGTAATGAGGATAACTTCTTCAACTCTATACTATCCTCTTCCTTAAAACTGTTCAAATTTTCCAATACCTTAATTAATAAGATGTAATCCTTCCTTGCTATTACATCCAAAAATTTACATTCAACACTAACCGATTCATATCCAGCTTTCTTCAATATATTCAATACTTCGTACAATAATTCTCTCTTCATCATTTCAGCATTAAATATAAGATTGCTTCCTCTATATACAATCTATTCTCTACCTGTTTAAATACGATGGAATTTTCCGATTCTAAAACGTCCTCGGTTATTTCATATCCTCTATATGCTGGTAAGCAATGCATAACCTTTGCATCATTCGTATATTTTAAGATTTCTCTATTAATTTGATATCCTTTAAAATCTTTCAACCTCTTCTCCTTTTCATGTTCCTGATGCATGCTTACCCAAGTGTCTGTATAAACAAAGTCCGCATCCTTTACTGCTTCGATTACATCATTTGTTATTAAAATTCTTGAACCAGATTTTTCCGACAATTTCCTTGCAATTTCGATAATCCTTTCATTTGGCTCATATCCCTTAGGTGTTGCTATGGAAATATTTAATCCAACAATTGTAGCTGCCAATATTAAAGAGTTGCAGACATTGTTTCCATCTCCTACATATGCAAGCTTCGCTTTATTGAAATCATCTACATATTCCCTAATCGTATATATATCGGTTATTGCTTGACATGGATGCTCCATTTCGCTTAAAGCATTTATTATAGGTTTTCCAAAATATTTATCTATTTCAACAAGAACATTGTGACTCCCTCTATAAATTAATGCATCCAAATAATATTTCAAAACACGTGCAAAATCTTTAATTGGTTCTCCTCTTGAAAGTTGTGTAAGCTTTGTATCTATAAATAATGGATGAGCATTCAATTTATAAATAGCAGCTTCAAAACTAATCCTTGTCCTTGTTGATGGTCTCTCGAAAATCAATCCAATGATTTTACCATCGATACTATATTTTTTCCCATTTTTTATTTCATCGGCTATCTTAAATATGTCATTAATAAAATCCTTCGCATCCAATACTGAAATTAGTTTATTAAATCTGTTCTTTATCATATAATTATAAATTTTAGGTTAAAAAATAATCTCAGAAGTAATCCATTCAAAAATATCATTTACTCCCCCTTTTAATTTAAAAATATATATGAAGGCTGTTATACTGGCAAGTGGTCTATCGAAAAGGATGAACGATAAGAAACCAAAACCATTACTAAGATTACTTGGTATACCTATTATTGAACATACGATCAGAAAACTTATAAGTAGAAATTATAAAGTTGTCGTCGTCTATCATAGAGAGGAAATAAAAGAATATTTGAGTAAGAATTTCCCAGAGATAGAATTTGTATATAACCCCGAACCTGAAAGGGAGAATGGTTATAGCTTATATTTGGTTAAAAATTACGTTGAGGATGACTTTCTATTATTAATGTCCGATCACTATTATGGAGATGAATTTTTCAATAAAGTAAAAAGATATGAAAGAACTGTTCTATTCGTTAGTAAGTTTGTTTATGATGAAGAAGAGGCAACAAAGGTTAAGGTTGACGGTGAAAATATTATAAGTATAGGTAAAAATCTTAAGGACTATGACTTCTTCGATACAGGATTCTTCTATTGTAAGAAGGAAATATTCTCTTATATTGAAAGGATTGTCAAGGATAGGTATAAAATTACTATAACGGATATAATGATAGAATTATCAAAGGATAAAAAAATAGGTTACGAAATAATCGAGGAAATATGGTTCGATATAGATACGAGGAAGGATTTGATTTTTGCCGAAAAATTCCTTGAAAAGAGGTTGATAAAAAAGGAAGATGGAATAATATCCAGAAATATAAATAGAAAAATTTCTATAAAATTGTCTAAGTTTTTGGTTAGATATAATATTTTTACACCAAACGTTGTGACAATTATCTCATTCATTCTTGGAATAATTTCAAGTATTATGTTTCTAATGAATAAATATATCCTTGCAGGAATTTTGACACAAATATCATCGATAATAGATGGATGTGACGGAGAAATCGCTAGAATAAAGTCTATGAGAAGTAAATTTGGAGCAGTATTGGATTCTATCTTAGATAGATATGCTGATTCTCTAATATTCTTTTCAGCAGCAATTTCATATGGATTTTCAACGATTACTGCAATCGCAATATTCTTAACATTAACTGCAACAATATTAATAAGTTATACATCACATTTAACAAATTTAAGACCAAAAATCATGAGTAGAGATGTAAGGCTATTTTTAGTAATGCTGGGAAGCTTGTTAACGGTTTTCAATGAAATTCTTCTATTGTATACATTGATTGCCATTGGAATAATTTCCCATCTAGATGTATTCGTTTCAATATTAAGGTATAAAAAGTTAGGAAGCAAATATTGATTTCATACAGTTCAAGAATTCTTCAACATCTTCTCTCTTTCCAACAGTCACCCTAATATAATCATTACTTAAACCAAATCCTTCACACGTTCTAACAATTATACCATTTTCAAGCAACTTATTATAAATATATGAGCCATTGCTTGATTTAAACAGTACGAAATTTCCATACGATTTGAAAACTTTTAAACCATTAAACTTCTTCAGCTCGTTATATAAATATTCTCTATCTCTTATTATCATTTCGACAATCCTTTTATAATAATCCAAATTCTTCAGAACAATTTCTCCAAGTTTTTGTGCAAGAACATTTACATTAAATGGTAACCTTATTCTCCTCAAATAATCTATGACGGTTTCATTAGCAACTATATATCCTAGTCTAATACCTGCTAAACCAAAAGCCTTTGAAAAGGTTCTCAAACATATTAAATTATCATATTCTCTGACAAGTTTTACATAAGATTTCTTTGAAAATTCCGCATATGCTTCATCAAGAACGACTATTGTATCAAGATTCAATATTTCTGTTAAGAGACCTTCTTCTATTATATTCCCCGTTGGATTATTAGGTGAGCATATGAATACAATCTTTGGTCTCTTCTCCTTTATAATTTTTATCGAATTTTCCGGAAATTCGAAAGAATCATCTCTTTCAATGAGTCTTACCTTGAAAATTCTTGTAGAATATATTTCTCCGAGAATTTCATACATGGAAAACGTTGGGTAGAAAATCAAGATTTTATCATTTGGATATGTAAATCCCTTATATATTATGTCCAATCCTTCATCGGAACCATTTGTCAACAATATATTTTCTTCACACAATCCTAAATATTTTGAAAGAAGATTCAATAATTCTCTTGGATTCTCCTCTGGATAAAAATTTATACCTTTAAATTCCTTCAAAAATTTATACACTTCTTCGCATGGACCATATAAATTCTCGTTTGATGACAACTTTAACACTTTATTACTAGTTTCCAATCTTGATTTTCCAGGAACATATATTTTTACATTTTTTATATTATCTTTAAAATATTTTTCAATTGTCATAATTTTTTATAAATTGTTTCATAGAATCTCTTTTCCTTTAATTCCAATGCCCTTCTTTCGATAAATCTATATACAGAAGCGTGAGATTTTCCCTCAGCGAGCATTAATATTCCTTCTCTAGCAATTGATACTTCTTCCAATTTTCCTATTATACTAACGGTTTTTCCATAAATTGCTAGATTAACGTTTAATGTTTCTTCAAAAAATCTCCTACACCTTCCCTTTTCTCCTATTATTCTACCCCTTTGTCTTATCAATTCCTTCCTAGAGGAGACAATTTCGGATAAATCGATTATCTCAAGAACGTATTCATCGTCCAATAATTTGAATGCTATTTCTGGAGAAAATCCCCTACCAATTGCGAGCACAATATTCTTAGCCTTTAATGCGTTCAATGCATGATCCGAATCATATATAATTTTAACGGAATTATCCTTTCTATTAATTTCCAACTTTACTCCTAGTTCATCTTCGATTCTCTTCTTTACACTTCCATCCTTTCCTATAAGAACTGGAATTCTCTCTTCTGGTATTTTAACAACGATTTCATAAAATTCTTCTTCCATATGAATTTATATCAATTGTTAACAATTCTATTATTTTTGTGAAAAAGGAAAAAATTCTTATCCTATGTATTGATAGAGATGCGGATATTTATGAAAAGCTGGGAATACTTGGACCTATTATTGGAGAGAGGGAAGTTTTTGAGGTAGCGAAGAAATTTGCACTAAAGGATCCAAGGGATTCGGATTTGAATGCAATGTTTGAAGCTCTTAGGATATATAACGAGATGAAGAATAAGTACGATGTTGAAATCGCAATTCTTATTGGAGATAAGGATCGAAGCATAAATGCCGATAGAAATATTTCGACACAACTTGAATACGTTTTATCAAAGTTTAAGGCAGACGGTGTAATATTCATTTCCGATGGTGTTGGGGATGAATTTTCAATACCAATTGTTCAATCTAGAGTTAAAATATTATCAATACAGAGAGTAATCGTCAAACAGCAAGAATCTCTAGAAAAATATTATTATTTGATAAGGACATTTCTTGGAAAATATTCTCTCATATTAACATTATCTATAGGAATATTTCTACTCGTTTATGGTATTCTTGGACAAATTGCCTGGAGAATACTTGCAACTGTTCTTGGATTTCTACTTATATTAAGAGCATTTAACTTAGACGATAAGTTATTCAATGAAATCAAGAATTTAAAAGAATGGTTGATGTTAAATATAAGGGAATATCGTGTCACATTTATATTACTAATAATATCGATATCTATATTCTTATACGGATTGAACATCTCTTCCAAATACTTCCTATCAAACTTCTTCCTATTCATTAAAATCCTTTCATATTCCTTTCTAGCATCTTCCTACCTTTATCTCACTGGAAATGTTATCGACGATATATTGGAAAAGAAAAGTATAAAAAAGCATGTTCCAAAATTTTTATACATTGCATCCATATTCATTGTCCTGTATTCAATAAGTCAATATTTCTTAGGAATCTTTGGAATAAATATATTTTATATATTAATATTAATTGCGATAAGTATAGCAATAC
>JALUTC010000059.1 GCA_027058345.1 archaeon
ATTTTCAACCAACGTTTTTATTTCCTCACATTTACAACTCTCGAAAAGTTCAATACCATATCTTCCTTCGGATAATTCCTTTATATAAGAAGATAACCTCACTATCGGTTTTATAATATCTCTATTGATATATAAATAAGCAACTATAAATACAATGAAATATATTAATGAAAATATTAAATATTGTTTAATTATTGAGTTTAAATTTCCGATAGTGTATGGGTTATATCTTACTAACAGGGAGACATTGAGTTTTCTATACAACTCCTTTTTTCTCTCTATTATATTTTTTCCATAAACATCTACACCATTATCCATTAATACCTTACCATTGCATAGAATAGCAATGTAAAAACTCTTCACATTCTCTATAATATTTTTTAGTTCATTATTTTCAACTAAAATGCTTCCAGATAACACGCCAACTATATTTCCATGATAATCATATACAGGTACGGAAACAACAAATATATAATTACCAGTCTTTGCTAAAAACGGTTCTGAAATATATATCTTGCCCTTAATAGCTTCTCTAAAGTATTCTCTAAATGAGAAGTTCTTTCCTATTAAATCTGGTCTTTCTGGTTCGGTAACGAGAACCCTCATAATGCCAGAACTGTCTATGAATGAAAATCCGTGAAATATCTTCACATTCTCTCTAAAAGATTTTAATATTTTTGAAATTTCCTCATAATTAGATTCCTTGAATGCTTTTAAATCTGAAAGATATAAAAGATTTGACACGGCTTGATCAAGAAGATTTTGAAAGTAATTGGACAATACATTTACAGTAATTGATATGTCTTCTTCAACACGTTGAACAACAATATTCTTTACATTTTCGTAATAAAGATAAAAGAGAAGTGAAAATGCAATATATAACAATAAGCCTGTTAATATTATTTCATGTCTTATTTTCATATTTAAATTAATTGTTTAAGAATTTAAGAATATTTCTAAAATTAATATTAAAGGGTTGTTAAAATTGTAAAAAAATAATATTTATACAGGTTTATGTATAATTTTTCCCGTATCCTCCAATATCTTAAATCCAGGTATCTTTTCTAACTCATTCTTAAATTCTTCAGATTTCAATATCTCAATAAATTTCTTCACATGCTTCTTGTCAATCTTATTCTTTGGTATAACGAAATCATATATCTCTTCCTTTATAGGTATAAAGTCTAAATCATACATTCTTGCAACAGCCTCTATCGCTAATCCAGCATCAGCTTTACCCATAGCAACTGCAGCCGCAACTGCAGAATGAGTTTTTGCTTCAATCTCATATCCCTTTATGTTCTTAACCAATTCCTTAAAATCTATCCCCTTTCTTTCAGCAATTTCTCTCAATTTGAGGTCTAATAATACTCTAGTTCCAGAGCCTTTATTCCTATTTATTATCCTAACATCATCTCTTAAAAAATCTTCCAACGATTTTATATTCTTTGGATTTCCCTTCTTAACAACTATTCCCTGCATCCTTCCATAACCTCTAATCAAATAAACCTTGTCCTCTAAACCATACAATTTTATAAATGGTAAATTATATTCATTTGTTTTTTCATCTATTAAATGAGTTCCTGAAATGTCAGATTCGAATCTCTTTGCTGCCATGAGACCAGAAGTAGAACCAACATTTATAACCTTTGCATATGTAGGCATATACTTATTCATTATATTCAATAAAATGTCAACTCCTATACAATGACTTCCTATTATCACTAAATCTGCAGGTCTCAATTTTTCACTTAATAAATAAACATCTACCTCCGTATCTTGATGCAACATCTCAACATTCTCCGGTATTACTATATATCCATCTGCTAAGGAAAATGTAGATATTGCACCAGAACCTGTTGATACTGGATATGCCGATACAGAATTTTCTCCAGTTACTATGTGAACAAACTTAAACTCTCTTCTACCTTTTTCGGAGAATATTTTTGTTGCAATTCTTGCCCTTATTTTTTTAACCTCTCTTTCAGGTAATCCTGACAAATATCTTATAACAGGTGCGACGAGTAAATCGAATATTAATAGACATGATGTAGGATATCCCGGTAATCCTACGAATAATTTATCACGAATCCTTCCTATAACTGTTGGCTTTCCTGGTTTAACTGCAATACCATGTACATATATTTTACCTATTCTTTCGACAACCTTGTATATTAAGTCTCCAACACCTGCAGAAGTTCCGCCCGATGTTAAAATTATATCATAATCTTTTTCAGCAACACTGTTTAAAACATGTTCCATCTCCCTTTCATCGTCTTTCACAACTCCAACTATATCTGGAATTCCACCATTTTCTAAAACTCTGGAATATAAAGAGTAAGAATTTATATCATATAACTTTCCATAAACAAGTTTCTCTCCAGGACTTATTATTTCATCTCCTGTTGAGATAATTGCAACCTTTGGTTTTTTGTAAACCTTAATTCTAGTTCTTCCTATTGCTGATAGCAATGCTATTTCTCTAGAAGTTATAAATGTTCCCTTTCTTAACAATAATTCTCCTGCTCTAATATCACTACCAGCATGTGTAACATTTTCTCCTGGTGAAACCGGTCTATAAATTAGAACCTTATTCCCTCTTACATCTGCATATTCAACCATTACAACAGCATTTGCATTTTTAGGCAAAGGTGCGCCGGTAGCAATTCCGTATGTTTTACCTTCGGATATTTCATACAAATTTGTATCTCCTGCCTTTATATAACCTAAGAGTTCTAATTCTACAGGTCTTTCCTCATCAGCATAGAACGTATCCTTTGCAATCACCGCAAATCCATCCATTGCTGCTCTATCAAAATGTGGTACATCTATATTTGAAATTACATCCTCTGCCAACACTCTATACAAAGCATCTTTTATATGAACTTCTTCAATCTTCCTGTCAATTTTTAACTCCTTCCTTATATTTTCAATCGTTTCAATGGCTTCATCAACGGATACGACTTTATGGAATTCCTTTATCATATAACTCTTTATTTTATTCTTCTTAAATGTTTCTTAAACATTTTAATTTACATCTAAAGAATTATAAATATATTCAAAAATGCTTACATCTTTTAATAATTTTTATATTAGTTATGATTGAAGTTATTAAACGTGATGGTAGAAGAGAGCCATTCGTTTATGAGAAGGTTGTTGTTAGCATATTAAAAACTGGTGCAGATATTGATGTAGCTAGAAAAATTGCAAAGATAATTGAGGGAGAATTACTTGCCAAGAATGTTAAGGAGATAACTGCAAAGGAATTAACCAAAAGAATTTTAGAACTATTAAAGAAGGAGAATGAAGAATGGTATAAAAATTGGATTATATTTGATAGAGCTGTCAAAAGAAGAAAAACCGAAGAAGAATTGAAAGAATAAATCTCTTTACTTATTTTTTATTTGTATGTACAAAGAACATTCGGTATGTAATAGGATTTATAATATTAGAGAATTTAAAACAACAGATATCGTTAAGAGATTGGGAATATTAACACCAAAGAATATTCATCTAAGAAACTTTCCAATTGATACTCCGCACGCAATATTTAATGCTACAGGTATTAAAGAAAATGATATCGTTGAAGTGTATGCAAGAATAATCACAGGATATTACATGTATATATCAGCGATTGTTAAAATCGAAATATTACTGGATGATATTTTATCAGGAATGGTTAGCAATACACATTATTCTGCAGAAATAGTAATAAAGCCAGACGTTAAACAAGATATATATGGATGCGAGGATCCTAGAGCTTTCACATTGGATAATGAACAATACATGATATATACAGGTAGAACAATATGGTACTTCAATCCGGTTGTTAGAAAAGAGAGAACATTGCCGGTTCTTGCATATAAGAATAAAGATTTATGGGAAAAAATATGCGTTTTTGTTCATGATGAAAAATTTAGAGAGAATGTCATAAGTGATAAAGATTCAATACTCGTAAAGATTGATGATAAACTACTTCTATTACATAGGCCCCATGTTATATTAAGGGATGGAACGGAATCTCATTTATGTACGGTGAGCGAATTCGATGTAAATATACTTGAGAGAATTAAGAATAAGAAGGATAAAAAACATACGCTGGATGAAGTTGTAATAAAAAATCCAACGATAATAATGAAGGAATCAGAATTCGAGGTAAAAATAGGATGGGGGACACCACCGGTTGAATTGTCAAAAAACAAATATATAATGCTACTCCACGGCGTCGATAAATACATCGAAGCATATAGAGCATTTGCAGCATTGTTCGAATATAGAAAGGATGAGGGTTTTGTACCTATTGCAATTACTAAAGAATATATCTTCGAACCAAAAGAAATCTACGAAATATACGGTGATAGACCTTACGTCGTATTTCCATGTGGTCTTATAAAGATAAATAAGAATGAACTCTTGATAATATACGGTGCTGCAGATTACTTCACAGGATTCGGATTATTACGTATCGATGACCTTCTATCTATATTAGATAAGGGAAATCTTGAATAACCTTATGAAAATAGTATTCCTTGGAACTGGAGGATCCGTGCCAACAAAGGATAGAAACCATATATCAATAGCACTAATATACGAGGGAGAAATTATATTATTAGATTGTGGTGAGGGTACGCAGAGACAAATGATAAAAGCGAAGCTAAGCATGATGAAGGTTTCAAAAATCTTCATATCACATTTTCATGGAGACCATTTTCTAGGATTATTTGGGTTAATACAATCGATGTCATTTTTTGGTAGAAATAAACCCTTATACATTTTTGGTCCAAAAGGTATAGATAAAATAGTAGAAATAGCTAGGGAATTAAGCATATACGAAATAAATTTCGATATAATACCTGTAGAAATTTACGATGGATTCTCTCTTGAAGAAAAATCTTACAGAATTATATGTAAAAAGGTTGATCACTCGATAGAAACTTATGCAATAATCTTTGAGGAAAAGAAAGGTAGAGGTATTGATAAGGAGAAAATAAAATCTCTTGGAATAAAACCAGGACCATGGTTGAGGGAGTTGAAAGAAGGTAAAACGATAGTTTATAATGGAAAAATTATAACACCTGACATGGTTTTGGGAGAGGAAAAAAAAGGTATAAGAGTTGTATATACATCTGATACAAGACCTACAAATGTTATTGCAAATTATATAAAAGATTCAATACTAATACATGATGCTACTTTCGATGATAGTTTAAGACTTGAAGCCTATCAAAAATATCATTCAACGGCAAAACAGGCTGCAGAAATTGCGAGGAGATTTAATGCAAGACATTTATTCTTAATACATATAAGCTCTAGATATAAGGATGTTTCATACCTTGAAGATGAAGCAAAAAAGATTTTTGAAAATACCACAGCAGCAAGAGATTTAATGGTTGTTGAAATAGTTAAGGATAGAATAAACATTGGAAGTATGCAGGATTAATTTTAAAAATATGTTACTTAAAGATATATTTATCATTTTTACAGTAACGACTATTTCTTCCATAAACATCATATTACCTGAAGACTTAGCATATTTACACAATACCTTGTATACATTATCAGTACCATTATTGACATTCTTTCTTGCAGCATTCTTGTATAAAGGAATGAACGTTAAATCCCCATTGAGAGAGATAATCCTTGCAGTATTATTATATTCTCTCTTCGATTTCTTAGCAGAATTTTCATGGACAATATATGAAGATATATTGAATGAAGAACCCTTTCCATCAATCGCAGACTTATTCTGGTATATTTC
>JALUTC010000060.1 GCA_027058345.1 archaeon
CTTATCTTCTTACCAGAATATTGTCTCGTAATTTCGAATCTCTCGTTTACAAATCCAAAGTGATATTTAAGCATATTATAAAATCCACTTGGTTCATTTGGTATATATTTCATAATCTCGTCATCAATTATCTTGGAAATCTTTGATAGAAATTGTTTTACCTCTTCCATTTATAATTCCTCCATAATAATATAAATAATATGGAAAGATATGACGTTGCAATAATTGGCGCAGGAGTTTCTGGTGGTGTTGCTGCTTACATCTTGTCGAAACATATGAATGTTATCGTTTTTGAGAAGTATAAATTGCCAAGATATAAGTTATGTGGTGGAGGTATAACTAATAAGACAATATCATTTCTAAAAAGTATTGGTTTAGATATCAACAAATCCTTAATCGAAAGTTATATCAATGAGATTGAAATAAAAATAAAGAATGAAAAGAAGGTGTTAAAATTTAAAGAACCTCTTGGTATACTTACTAGAAGAGATTTATTCGACGAATATCTGATAAGGAAATCAGAGGCTGAAATTCTTGATGAGACGAAGGTTTTAGATGTAAATATATGCGGGAATGAGGTTATAATAAAGACTAATAGGGGAGAATATAAATCAAGATATTTACTCGGATGTGATGGTGCAACGAGTTTAGTCAAGAGAAAATTTTTTGAAATGGAAAAAGAGATAGGTGTTGCTGCTCAAATAGAAATTCCAATTACTTATAAAAGAATATTCATAGATTTTGATGTTGTGAAGAATGGTTATGCATGGATATTTCCTAAGAGAAATTTTTCAAGCATTGGTGTTGGTTATATTAGAGAATATGAAAAACTTCCTATAAAAAAGGTGTTAGAGAATTTTTTATCATCCTTAGGTCTGAGTTATGAAGGTTTAAAAATTAAGGTACATCCATTACCATATTTCATAGGTAGGAAGAATGTTGTATATAGAAGGAATATATGTATATGTGGGGATGCTGCAAATTTAATTGACCCGGTTACAGGTGAAGGAACGTTTAATGCTGCATACTCAGCATATCTTGCATCGAAAGCAATACTTGAAGGAGATTTAACGTTGTATGAAAAATATTACCTTGATACAATTTATAAAGAGATGAAGAGAGCAAGTTTAATAGCCAAAATATTTTATCAAAAGAAAGAATTTTCAAAATATTTATTATTAAATACTAATTTCTTTGAAGAAATGCTTAACTGTATATGTAACGATGGCAGATGTTATACAAGGAATTATTATATAAACATATTGAAATTGATACCACTTTATATAATGTCAAAGATTAGGATTTAAGTAGAAATTGTAAAGTTTTATTAATCATTATTTTTTATTAAATTTATGGATTGGCTGAAGGAGATATTGATTGGAGTTATTCTTGTAATACTTGGTGGAATTCTTACATGGAAATTCTTCAGCGCCTTTCTAAAGGTATTGCTTGGAATAATAGGCCCTATTCTTCTAGCTTTAGGTGTAATATTGCTTTGGATTGGTATAGAAGATAAGAGGATGGAGAGCGAGCTTAAAGAAATAGAGAAAGAGATTGAAGAAAAGAAGTAATATGCTAAAAAATTTTATAAATATAGGAGTATCATATAAAGATTTAGATGTAAATCTTCTTGAACTATTCTTCTTCAACGATGTAAAAAAAATATTGGATGAAATAACTTCAATAGATAATATTGAAGGTTGCGTTTTATTACAAACATGTAACAGAGTTGAGATTTTTGCTTCATGTAAAGATGTGAGAGTTCATCACGAACTCTTAAAAATATTTATAAATAATTTTTTATCGAATATTAGCAAAAAAAATATTAGTATAGATATAAATGAAGTTATAGGTAGAGTATTTGTATTAACGAATGCAAATGCCATTAAGAGACTATTTAGAATAGCGTCAGGATTAGAATCTATGGCGATTGGTGAATATGAAATATTATATCAGATTAAAGATTCATATGAATTCTCTAAAAGGGAAGGATACGTTGATGAATTCTTATCAATAATATTTGAAAAGGCAATAAAGGTTGGAAATAAAATTAGAAAAAAGATTGATTTTAAATCATCTATAGTTGATTTAAGCATCGAATATTTAAGAAGGAAAGGTGTAGAATTAAAAAATAAGAAAATATTACTTATAGGTGCTGGAAAATTTGCAAGACAAATTCTTAAAAAATTGTACAATAGTAATGAGATAATAATTACGAATAGAACATATGAAAGAGCAAAACATTTGGCTGAAAGATTTGGTGCAAAAGTCATAAAATTTGAAGAGTTGAAAAGTAAAATATTATATGTTGATATAATAATTTCCGCAATATATTCAGATAAATATGTTATAAATGCTGCTGATATTCCTGAGAATTCTAACCTTATCATATTAGATTTAAGCTTTCCAAGAACAATAGATCCGGAAGTATCAAAGAGAGCAATGCTTATAACAATAAATGATTTAAGAGAGATTCATTTCGAATTATTAAATGAGTTAAAAAGTAAATTATATGAAGCTGAAAAAATCATAGACGAAGAGGTTAATATATTACTGAAGAAGTTTCATGAAGTATATGTAAACGATATAATAAAGAATTTATATATAAATGCTGAGAAGCGTAGAATAAAGGAGCTAAATGAATTATATTCTTATATGAGAAACTTAAGCAAAGAGGAAAAATTATTGATTGAAAATTTCTCAAAAGCTCTCGTAAAATCTATATTAAATCCAATAGTCGAAAATTTAAAATCCCATGCACAACTTCTAGATAAAAAATCCATTGAAATTTTGAGAAGAATTTTCTCATACAATGATTGAAGAATTTCTCATCCTATTTTTCGCACTAATCCTAGATTTCATATACCCATTTCATAAAGGAATCTTGTTAAAGTTACATCCTGTATACACATCGTTTAAATTAGCCTTTAAATTATATAAACCGTATGCCTCAAAAATCTACGGTGTATTAATCTGGTTCGTAGTAATTTTCTCACACATATTATTATATTATTTAATTTATATTTTGATAATGAATAATAAAATTTTATCAATTATATATCTCGGTATAATATTGAAGTTGTCAATTTCTGCTAGATTATTGATTAAAACGTTAAACGAAATTTACAAATCTTTTAAAGAAGGAAATATAGAAAGGGCGAGGTTTTTAACTCAAGGAATTGTGAGAAGAAATGTTTATAAACTTGATGACAAGCATGTTATTTCTGCTGCAATAGAATCATGTGCAGAAAGCTTAAACGATGGCTTTATATCGCCTACATTTTATTACACATTTCTAGGACCATTTGGAGCATTATTTCAAAGACTTGTCAACACATTAGATTCTGCACTTGGATATAAATATGAGAGGATAAAGGATGTGGGGTGGTTTTCTGCAAAAATGGATACAATCATAAATTATATTCCTGCAAGATTAACCTCTATGTATATTATTTTGGCATCAATGCTTCTTGGATATAATTGGAAAAATTCGATAGGAATACTTTTAAGAGATAGGAATAAAACACAAAGTAAGAATGCTGGGTATCCAATTTCAGCAATTTCAGGTGCCTTAGGAATAAGGCTTGAAAAGCCTGGGCATTATTCAATAGGAGAAAACTTGAAGAATATAGAGTACGAGGACATTTTACGTGCAAGAAATGTGGCAATCGTCTCAATGATTTTGCACATATTTTTCATCATCTCATTTTCATTTTTTGTTAAATTTTTAAGTGATAAATTATGGTAACTGTCTACGATGTTCCCGCAGATAAATTAATCAGAAAGGTTGCCGATTACTTAAAGGATAAAATAACTCCTCCAGAATGGCATATATTCGTTAAAACAGGCCATTTTAAAGAGAGAGCACCAGAACAAGATGATTGGTGGTACATAAGAGCTGCATCAATTCTAAGAAAACTTTACGTACATGGTCCGATGGGAATAGAAAGGCTTAGAAGAGAATATGGAGGAAGAAAAAATCGAGGACACGCTCCAGAACATACTTATAAAGCAAGTGGAGCTATAATTAGAAAGATTTTGCAACAATTGGAATCAATAGGATTATTAAAGAAGACTCCAAAAGGTAGAGCAATAACTGATAAGGCAAGATCCCTATTGGACAGCTTCTCATATGAAATATGGAAAGAATTGATTAAGGAAAATCCTGAATTGAAAAAATACGGATAAATTTTATTATTTTATATGGCTAACGAATATTACGAGGATGAAGAACTTGAAGAGATAAGAAGAAGGAAGCTTATGGAATTACAGAGAGAAATTCAGAGAAGAATTGAAGAAGAGAGGAAGAGACAGGAAGAAGAATTGAAAAGAGAGGCAATTTTGAGACAAATACTAACACCGGAAGCAAGACAAAGACTATATAATATAAAGTTGGTAAAGCCTGAGCTTGCTACTCAAATAGAAAATCTCTTAATACAATTGGCAGCTTCGGGAAAGATTAATAAAATGATTACCGATGATGAATTGAAGAAAATCTTAATGAAAATATCGTCACAAACTAAGAAGGAATTTAGAATAAGAAGAATTTAAAATATGAAAGAAAAATGTAAGAAATGCCTTGGTTCAGGTATAATAAACAATAAGGTTTGTCAGGAGTGTGAAGGTAAAGGTTATATTATAGTTTGCGACTATTGTAATAACAAAATTTCAGAAGATACAGATATCCATGTTTGCAATAAATGTGAAAAAGAATTGAAAGTCGTCTATAAATTAAGGGACGATGTTTCAATAGAAGATATAAGGTATGGAAAGCCATACATAGGTAAGATTAAAAGTATATTAAATATTGGTTATCTGGTATCGTTAAACAATTACATCCAAGGACTTATAAAGAAGAAGGATATAGGTAATAGAAAGTTTAACATAGGAGATGAAGTCATTGTTTATGTTAAAAACATAAATATTCAAGCGAGAAAAATAGACCTGCTACCAATTGAAATAGAAAACTTTAAGGTATATGAAGTTAAAAAGGATATAGAAAGAAAATATATATCTGAAATTACTCCAGAATTAATAGGAAATGTTGTTAAAATCTCAGGTATTGTTACAAGAGTTAAAGATATTGGGCATGCAATACTATTTACATTATTGGATGAAACCGGAAGTATTGATTGTTTATTATTCAAAAAGGATAAATTTATAATTATTGAACCAGATGATTATCTAACGGTAATTGGTCCAGTATCATTTAAAGAAACATTACACGTAGAAGCAAGGGTTATCGAAAAGCCTAAAGGCAGAGAATATTTGGAACTAAGATCATCCATTGAAAAATACATCGATGAAAAATCAAAACCAGAATTTAAAGGATTCCTGTCTCAAAATCCTGTCCTTGAAAAATTAAAGGAAAAAATATTGCTCGCAGCAAAGGAGATAAGAAAAGCAGTTTTATCATTAACACCTATAATAGTTCGACACCATGCCGACGCTGACGGTTATATAGGAGGCGTCTCATTAGAGGTTGCAATAGTTAATTTGATGAAGAAAATCCATCCAGATATAGATGAGGATCACTTCTTTAGAAGAAGTCCAAGCAGAGCACCATTCTATGAAATGGAAGACGCTGTTAAAGATTTGCATTACTCTCTTGAAGATATGAGAAAGTATGGCCAAAAGGTACCACTAGTTATATTGGTAGATAATGGTTCTGGAAGGGAGGACATTCCTGGAATTAAGCAACTAAAATTTTACGGTGCAAAGGTTATAGTTATAGATCATCATTATCCAGG
>JALUTC010000061.1 GCA_027058345.1 archaeon
CGTGCCTATATGCATGATGCTTCAAGATTTAGATACTGCTAGATCCGTTGGTGAAGCTATAGCAAAAATAAAGAAGGATATAATTATTTTGGCATCATCAGACTTTACTCATTATGAACCTGCAGATATTGCGAAGCAAAAGGATATGGCTGCAATTCATTACATACTAGAAATGGATGAGAAAGGGTTCATGAAGGAAGTTCATTCAAAGAATATAAGCATATGTGGCTATGGACCAATTGCTACATGTATAATAGCTAGTAAATTGTTAGGTGCAAAAAGGGCAAGATTATTAAAGTATGGAAACTCTGGAGATGTAACTGGAGATTACAGGGAAGTTGTTGCATACGCATCTATAGTATTTGAGTTATGATTGTCGAAATTAATCCTGTTAAAAACTTTAATGAAACGTTAATCTTCGAAGCTCCTCCATCGAAAAGTTATACACATAGAGCAATCATAATTTCATCATTATCTAACGGTGTTTGTGAAATTTACAATTGGTTGATATGTGATGATACAATGGCAACGATAGAATGTTGCAAAAATCTAGGCGTGGATATTTACGAAGGAAAATTTCTGAAAATACATGGGACAAATGGAAACTTGAAAATTAGAAACAGAAAATTGAACTGTAGAAATTCTGGAAGTACATTGAGATTTATAATGGGTCTCGCCTCTTTAGCAGATGATTTTGTTATAATTACTGGTTATAAATCATTGTTACATCGACCTATTAAATATTTGGAAGATGCGTTGAAAAGTTTGGGAGCATACGTAATATCTAGAAATGGATTTCCACCAGTTAAAATAAGAGGAAAGATTCATGGTGGAGAAGTTTCGATAAGAGGTGATGTAAGCTCGCAATTCATATCCTCACTCCTAATGATAGCTCCATATCTAAAAGGAGGACTAACGATAAATATCGAGGGAGATTTGGTTTCAAAACCTTACATCGATATAACTTTAGATGTAATTGAAAATTTTGGAGTTAAAGTATATAATGAAAGATATAAAAGATTTTTTATTGAGGAATCATCATACATATCAAGGAAGTATACAATAGAGGGGGATTATTCTTCTAGTTCTTATTTATTAATATTATCTCCGATATTAAATACGAGGGTAATCGTTAGGAATTTGAATCCTAAGTCAAGACAAGCTGATAGGAAGATATTGGAAATATTAAGAGATATGGGAGCAAAGGTTTATACAAAAAAGGATGAAATTATAATCCATCCAGATAAGTTGGAAGGTATAGAAGTGACGTTGAAAGACTCTCCCGATTTATTACCAACGGTTGTAGCTCTTGCATGTAAAGCAAAGGGAGAAACAATTATCAAGGGAGTTCATCATGCAAGGTATAAGGAGAGTGACAGGATAAGAATATGTAAGGAAGAGTTTGAGAAATTTGGTGTAAAGATACATGAAACAAATGATGGCTTAAAAATATATGGCTCAGAAATTACGAAAGGAAATGTATTCGATTGTCATAACGATCATAGGATAGCAATGTCGATATCTGTTCTTGCACTTGCATCTGAAGGAAAAAGTATAATAAGACAGGCAGAATGTGTAAATAAATCTTTTCCACAATTTTATCAATACTTAATGAAGTATTTCAAAGAAAATATAAAAATTATATCACCGTAATTATTACATCGTTTGCAATTAATTTTTCTTCCTTAGCAATTTCAAATAGCCTTTCTATAGATTTTCTGCCAATACTTTTCATATCCAATGTTAATTCGTTTACAAACATTCTAATAAATTTTCTCAAACACTTTTCATCTCTTTCTCTTGAAAATCTTTTTGCATAATCAAATGCTTCATCAAAATTTTCGAACGAATATTTTATACTGTTATAAATACATCTTTTTATAAATTCTGCTGTATCAATATCAAATATCCTTTTTATTGCTAATCCTCCCAAAGGAACTGGTAGTTTAAATTTTTTATACCAAAACTTTCCCAGATCTAAAACCTTGTATAATTTATACTTCTTATAATTTAATATTCCTTCATGAATTAACAATCCTGCATCAACCTTCCCAGAAATTACATATTCTAAAACTTTGTCAAACGGAACGGGGACTTCCTTGAAATCTTTTTCGTAAACTTTAAGAAGAAGACTTGCTGTTGTATATTTTCCAGGTGTGGCAATCTTTCTACCTTTTATTTTTCGAATCCTTCTTTTTGAAACCAATATTGGTCCATAGTTTAAACCGAAACTTGAACCAACACTTAAAAGAGAGTAGTTCTTATAAGCATATGCATAGGCATGAAAGGAAATTGCTGTCACGTCATACCTACCATTTATTGCGTCCAAATTCAATTCCTCTATATCTTTTATAACATGTTCGAAGTAAAATCCATTACAATATTTATGTTTAACGAGTTTATAAAACATGAATGCATCATCTGAATCAGGTGTATGTGCAATCACCAATTTCATAAATCATAAAAAATTAAAATTTATTTATTTAATTATGAGTGGTGTTCACTTTTTACACTGAGAAATTTTCTCCACCGAATTATGTTAGAATATTTGATACAACTCTAAGAGATGGAGAGCAAACACCTGGTGTTGCTTTAAATGTTGAGCAAAAAATATTAATAGCTAAGCAACTAAACAAATTAGGTGTCGACATTATCGAAGCAGGCTTCCCAGCTGCAACAAAAGGTGAAAAGGAAGCAGTAAAAAGTATAAAAGCTTTAGGATTATCTTCGAAAATATGTGCATTATCGAGATGTAAAAAAGAAGATATCGATGCAGCTATTGATTGCGATGTAGATATAATACATATATTCATTCCTACAAGTGATATTCAAATAAAATATACGATTAAGAAATCAAAGGAAGAAATCTTAAACATTGTCTACGAAAGTGTTAAATATGTAAAGGAGCATGGTTTCAAATGTTTATTCTCAGCAATGGATGCAACAAGAACGGATTTAAACTTCCTCATAAACGTCTTTAAAACTGCAGAAGAGGCAGGAACTGATTATATAAATATTCCAGATACTGTTGGGATTGCTACACCTGAAAAAATGTTCGAAATTGTTAAGACAATTAGAAAGAATGTTAAAACACCAATCGATGTTCATTGCCATAACGACTTGGGACTAGCCGTTGCAAATTCAATCGCATCCGTATTAGCTGGAGCAGATGGTGTTCAAGTTACCGTAAATGGTTTAGGAGAAAGAGCTGGAAATGCTTCACTCGAACAGGTTGTAACAATTTTAAAATATATTTATGGAATTAAAACAAATGTAAAAACAGAGTATTTATATGAAACATCAAAGCTTGTTGAAAGATTAACAGGAGTAAAGCTGATGCCGAATTATCCAATAGTTGGAGAAAATGCATTTAGCCATGAATCTGGAATCCATACACATGGCGTTGTTCAAAAACCGGAAACTTTCGAACCTGGTATAATTAAGCCTGAAATGGTAGGTCATAAACGTAGAATTGTTGCAGGTAAACATTCGGGAACGCATGGTTTGGAAAAAATTCTTAAAGAAATGGGTTATGAATTGAGTAAGGAGCAGATAAGAATCGTTGTTGACAGAGTCAAAGAGCTTGGAGATAAAGGAAAGAGAGTTACCGAAGCTGATTTACAAGCAATAGTTGAAGATTTAATTGGTAGAATACAGGATAAGAAGATTGTAGAATTGGAAGAGTTAGCTGTTATGACAGGAAATAAAGTTATACCTACTGCTAGTGTGAAGATAAAGTTTAAAGATAAAATATTGATAGGTTCAGATACAGGCGTTGGACCTGTGGATGCTGCAATAAAGGCGATAAGAAGCGTTATAAAAGAGATTGAGGATATAAAGCTCGTTGAATATAGATTGGAAGCAATATCTGGAGGAAGTGATGCCCTAGCTAGTGTAACAGTTATTCTTGAAGATTCGAGAGGAATAAAAGCAACGGGAAGAGCTGTTAGAGAAGATATAGTTATGGCAAGTGTTGAGGCAATGATTCAAGGAATAAATAGAATATTTGCTTTAAGGGAGAGATAGAATGATTGAGAAGGAACCTGTGTTTGTTATAGGTAAAATAATAGATGTAGAAGAAATAAAAGGTAGTGATAAATTATATAAGTTAAAAATAGATATAGGATTTTCTATAAGAGAGGTTGTTGCTGGTATAAGAAGGCATTATAAAAAGGAAGAACTTATAAACAAGAAGGTGCTGATTGTTTCAAACATCAAACCTGCTAAGATATTTGGAGTAGAATCTAAAGGAATGATAATTGCTGCAGACGATGGAGAAAGGGTTTCACTTCTAATTCCAGTGGAAGATGTTGAGGAAGGAAGTATTGTCGAAATAGTTAAATTCAAGGAATGAAATGTGTAATTGTCTTCGAATACGAAACAGAAGAAGATGCGGAAATCGTTTCAAAAGTATTAGAAATAGATAATAAATTTGCACCAAAGAAGTTAAAGGTTATTTCAAAAAGAATTGGGAAAAAGGTTGTAAATTATATCGAGCACGAATCTTATAGAACATTTTATGCAACGGTTGAGGATTTAATATTTACTGAAAGATTGATATCGAAAATCTTGTCAATTTTTAGATAAACTTTTCTTTTTTATCTCTAGCAATTCCTTTACAAGTGCTTTTAAGAATAGACCAACATCACTTACTATTCCAATAGCATGTGCTGTTCCTCTATCTATTAACTTCGTTATAACTGCTGGATTTATATCTACGCATACCGTTTTAACGTAACTTGGTAAAAGATTTCCCGTCGCAATTCCGTGTAGCATTGTCGCCAAAATTAATACCAAACCACAATTCTTCAAATGTTTTCTCATCTCTTTTTGAGCTTCGACAACATCCGTTATAACTTCTGGTAATGGACCATCATCCCTTATGGAACCTGCCAAAACAAATGGAACATTATTTTTGATACACTCATACATTATACCACCCTTTAACTTTCCACATTCAACTAATTTTTTAATCGAACCGGCTTTCATAACTTCATTTATTGCTCTTAAATGATTTCTATGTCCATATTTCGTTGCTCTACCAGTTTTTATATCCATCCCAAGACTTGTTCCAAATAATTGATATTCGATATCATGGACTGCAAGAGCATTACCTGCAAATAAAACATCAACGAATCCTTCTCGTATCATTGTTGCCAAGTCTTCGGAAGCTCCTGTATGAACAACAGCAGGTCCTGCGACGACGACTATTTTCTTTCCTTCATTTTTCGTTTTGAAAATTTCTTCCGCAACGTATTTTATTATATTATAATTCGGTCTCTCAGAGGAAACCGTTGATTCCATAAAGTTGAATATTGTATAATGTCTTGGTCTTTCTTCAGGTTTTACCAATACACCACGATTTCCAACAACGATTAAGTCGCCTTTTTTTACTTCTCTTATGGTTTTACACCACGCCCTCTTCTTTTCTGGATCAACAACTATTACACCATCCATTTTTATATCCTCGACTTCTATCAATTCTCCGTTCAAATATATAAATGTTTTATGATTCGTTGTCGAATAGAAATCGTCGGGTAAAACGCAATCTCTTGGTGCAGGTTTTAATTCGACGGAAATTGCTTGGGGAATATTTGCTCCTAGTCTATGTAATTCGTGAAGAATTTGTTGAAGAAGTTCTTTACTCTTTGCTTTAACAAGAATTCTTGCATAACTCGTATCGGTTTTTCTCTTACCTACCTTTATGTCAAGTATTTC
>JALUTC010000062.1 GCA_027058345.1 archaeon
ATTTAAAGAGTTTTAATCCAGATAACATAGTAAATGAGGTTGAGAATGCTGTGAGAAATGGTTTTAAAGAAATTCAGATTACAAGCCAAGATAATGCAGTATATGGAATTGATTTAGGTATAAGATTACCAGATTTAATAGATAGGATAATTAGGATTGAGGGGAAGTTTTGGATCAGAATTGGGATGATGAATCCAGAGTATTTAATCGACATACTGGATGATTTGCTAGAAGTATATAAGAGTGATAAGGTTTACAAATTTTTCCATATTCCTATACAGAGCGGAGATGATGAAGTTTTGAGACATATGAATAGGAATTATACAGTTAAAGATATAAAATATATTGTGTCAAAAATTAGGAAAGTATTTCCTGAAGCAACAATTGCAACAGATATAATAGTTGGTTATCCAACAGAGGATGAGGAATCGTTCAAGAAAACATATGATTTGGTAAGGGAGTTGAAATTTGACATGCTAAATATAACGAGGTTTTCAAGAAGGAAAGGGACGCAGGCATATAATTTAAAAGATTTGCCAGATAGGATAAAAAAGGAGAGGTCGAGAAAGTTGACGGAATTACATGTGGAAATTTCCTATGAAAAAAATAAAAGTCTTGTAGGTAAAGAATATGAGGTTTTGGTCACGACGAGAGGAAAGGAAGATACGTATGTTTCAAGGAATATAAACTATAAGCAAATTATTTTGAAAGATGCAGAGATTGGAGAATACTACAATACTGAAATAATTGATTTTGATTTCCAGCATTTATATGGTTCGTTCTAATGTAGTTTGTAAAAGATGTAATGAGAAAGCTATTATAAAAATATCACATAAAAATATTCATTTATGCGGAAAACATTTCATCGAATATTATAGGAAGACTGTTGAGACGACGATAAAGAAGTTTAAAATGTTTGACAAGAATTCGAAAATATTGGTTGCAGTTTCTGGTGGAAAGGATTCGATGTCATTATTGGATGTATTAAAAAATCTTGGATATAATGTAACGGCACTTTATATAAATTTAGGAATAAAAGGATATTCAAACAATGCTAAAAAGGTTGTAGAAGATTATTGTTCGGAAAATGACATAAATTATATAATATTTGATATAAAAAAAGAGTACGGTAAGTATTTGGAAGAGTTCAGAGGTATTAGAAGGAACTTATGTTCCATTTGTGGTATAATTAAGAGGTATACGATGAATAAGGTTGCATATGAAAATGGATTCGATGTAATTGCTACGGGACATAATTTAGATGATGAGATATCGTTTCTGCTATGGAATATATTTAATGGGAATTTTCAATATATAAAACAGAAACCTGTTTTAGAAAAAATTCATGAAAGAACTGTCAAAAAGGTTAAACCACTAATATTTTTGACTGAAAAGGAAAATCTTTTATATTCTATACTTAATGGAATATACAATGTTCATATGGAAGTTGATTGTCCTCATTCAATAAATGCACCAACAAACTTTTTAAAAGAATTTTTAAATAAATTAGAGGAGAGATTTCCCGGAATAAAGGTGAAATTCTACAAGAAATTTTTGGAAGAAAATCCATTTAAGACTGAGGATTATCTTGGAGAGATTAAGAGTTGTAAAATCTGCGGCTATATATCATCGGGTGAAATTTGCTCCTTTTGCAAATTATTCAAAAAA
>JALUTC010000063.1 GCA_027058345.1 archaeon
ATATTCACTGTTGTATAAAGAGATATTAAAAATTATAAGTGAAGATTTATCTAAAGATTTATCTCAAACTGAAAAATTTCTAGATAATATACGAAACAGACTAAAGGGGGTAATTAAAAAAGTTGATGATATAAACAGCAGTATTCAAGAAAATTTGGAGGTATATAAAGCATACTATGAGAGACATTTAAATGAGATAATAAACAGACAAGGCTATTTCAAAATATTGGCTGATGCTAAAATAGAGGAGAATTCAAGATTGGCAATATCCTTATCTCAAGGTTTCGGATATATAGCAACGGAAATCGGTATTTGGATACATCCAATATATTCATTTCCATATATACCTGGTTCATCAATTAAAGGAGCTTTAAGAAGAGCTTTCTCACAAATTGTTAAAAACGAAAACGACATTGATAAAGTATTTGGAAGTCAAAATTCTATAGCAGGATTGATTTGTTTGGATGCACTTCCGTATAAATTAAAATTCGATAGAGAACGAAAAATTATATCACTCGATGTCCCCGAAAATGTATTATCATTGGATATAATAAACAAGCATTATAATGAAGATAAATTCTTTGGAGATAATCCTATTGAAAGCGGTGAATACATATCACCGAATCCAGTAATATATTTAGCAATTTCTAATAATGTTCCATTCACATTTCTGATATTGGTTAGAAAAAACATTTGGAATGAATTTAAGGAAAAGATTATTTCATGCATAGTATCGACGTTGCAAATATATGGAATCGGTGCAAAAACAACTTATGGTTATGGAAGATTTAAGGTTGAAAATATTTACGTTTTGAGGTGACTCGTATGATGGATGAATTCTTTAAGACAAAAATTTATGCATTATTGCATGATCCAATAATAAAGGTTTTAGTTGTTACAAGAAGGATTAGTGTTGATAAGGATATTCATGATGAGGAAGTGAATAATTTAAAAGATTTTTCTACACATGAGAAGTATATGTTACAAATTATAAAGGATTATCTTGGATATGACATAAGAGATCTTGTAAGCTACTATAATAAAGTTATACGCACAGCCGATGGTATATCATCATCATTAGATAGATTTGGTCTTAATTTTATCGAAGATGATAAACCCGCGTGGGGTATTACGAGTAAATATAAAACAGATGAATTATCTTTCTTCAACATATTTTCTCAGACATGGATTGAAGATTCTTACTATGAGGAAATCAATAGATATAAGCATGATATAAAAAATACGTACGATGAAATATTAAGAGAGATTTTACCAAAGGTGAGAGGTTTACAAACAAGTAGAGATGTGTTTAATATACTTTGGACATGGTATGAAATTGAAATTATACGAAAATTAAGGACATTGCCACAAGATACGAGAGTTCCAATATTTGATATATTAGACCATGTATATTCCACAGTATCCTTAGTAAACCTTTTATATAATGGAGGATATTTTGTAATAATCGATATACCTGGCGTTCAAGATTTTATAAAGAAGGGTAGAAAATTCAGAGATTTATATATAGGTTCATGGTTAATCTCAATTTTAATGTATCTTGTTTTAGAAGAGATTGCGAATAGATATGGAGCCGATTGTATAATAACACCGACACTTAGATTAAATCCATTTTGGATATATAGAAAGTATTTAGATTTAAAGAAGCTA
>JALUTC010000064.1 GCA_027058345.1 archaeon
TAACCAAAGGAAGTAGAAATATATGTTCTATTGAAAAATTGCTTATTGGCATTAACTGTTGCTCCCTTATCAACTCCAGAGTCAATACCATCACCAGAACTCTTAAAAAGTGCTATTAAATATTTCCTAGCATAGTTCGAGTTTATCATTTGTTTTTCATCGAAACTTTCTATTATTCTTTTTATTACATCATCTTTGCTATGATGAAATTTAACTAATTCTTTAAGAGTTATTTCTGCAGATGTTAATCTTCCCCCCTTTTTTGTTGATACGGAAATTTTTCCAATACTAATTTTAAACGTGCTTAGTAAATTATCTAAGTTAGAATACCATTCAAAAATCCACTCAGCATGTTCATCATCCTTAACATTAAGAGGATTGTCTTTAGATTTATTACTTATAAATTCTTCACTCAGTTTTCCCAAATCATGAATTAAAGCTCCAATTTCAGCCAATAAAATTTTATCTCTGTTATTTATCAAAACATCAAGCTTATCCATAAAAACCACGCTCCTTAAGGTAATTCCTAACTTCTCTAATAAAAACCTCGGCCTTATTTATTAAATCCTTAGCTTCATTTCTCGTAGGAATAATAAAAACATCATAATCTCCGATTTGTCTTTTTCTATATGCATCTATTAAATATGAAGCTAATTCTTCCGAAAATTCTCCGGATTTAACGAACTTCTCAATGAAAAGTGATATTGTTGAAGAGTGCTTTCTCGTCGTAATTCTCTTTGTAAATAACATGGCTTTAGCACAATAAAACATGGCATAATAAGCTCTTGAGACTGCAAAATCGTAATCACCTCTTTCGAGCAGAACCTTTGCAGCTTCTAAGCTTCTTTCAGCCTTTTCTATTAACTTTGATATTTCTTCCTGCTCGCTCATATTTTCACACCGATCCTTTTAACCTCATTTGCAAATGAAGAGTTCGAGTTGAAGAATTCTTTTGGATACGTTATTGCTGATATAACGAATCCATATTTGAGAATGAATTTTAAGCATAACCTTGAAATTTCATTTTCCTCCTCAATTGTTGGCTTTTCTTTCACGATTATTAGAACATCCACATCGGATTCTTGAGTAAAATCCCCTCTTGCATAAGATCCAAATAGAATAACATCTACTAACTTGCTGCCCAATATTTTCGATAGCTCACTCTTGAACTCCTTGAGTATTTTAATAATTTTATCGGTCATTGTTTTCACCTTTACTTTCAAAAAGCTTCCTTATCCAGCTTTCATACTCTTTTAATTTATCACCACACGTAACACTTACCTCAACAATTTCAGCTGTTCCATAACCGCTCGTTTTCTTAGCTGAGAATCCGATTTCATAAAGAGCCTTGTAGATAACTTTGGATAAGAACTTCATATCTTCTTTCATCTCTTTTTCAATCTTATCGAACTCTCCCTTAGCTACTAAATCGAATGGGTAATAGAAAATTCTTAAAATGCCTGTTGTTTCTTCTGGAACAATCTCAAAATATATAGGTCCTCTTACTGGTGTCTTTGTTTCTCTACTTAAGGGAGTTATGACATCCAAAGAGATTCTATCAAAAAAGGTTGTATAGAAGAATAATCTTCCTTTAAAGTATAAACTTCCTATTTGTTGTTTTATATAATTCTTAAACTCTTCCTTAATATCTTTTGCTTTATCTTT
>JALUTC010000065.1 GCA_027058345.1 archaeon
CCCATACCTGATATAAATAATAACGCCCTATGGGTATCTCATGTCAAGTCACTCGTACCTCCATTCGATGTTGTTTTCACAAACAATCCATTAGTTAGAAGATTATTCTTAGAAGCAGGATATAATGTGAAACCAACCCCGTTATATAATAGAGAAATATATTCCGGAAAGGAAATTAGGAGAAGAATTGTGAATGATGAAAGGTGGGAAGATCTTGTACCAAAAGGGACGTATGAAGTTATAATTGAAATTGATGGTGTAAATAGATTAAAAGATATAATTAAAAAAGATTAATATGAAGAAGCGATTGATTTTAATTTTAATCATCTTAGTAATAGCATCAAGCTTTGGATATGCTTTCTTTTCACCATTTACATCTAATGAAAAAAAGGATTCTGATGGTGATGGAATACCGGATATATATGAGAAATACCTTGGTCTAAATCCTTATAAAAAGGATTCGGTAGAGGATTTGATGAACAAGTTAAAGGAGCTAAATTCAATGCTAATAAACGGAACAATATCTATAAGCGAATATAATAAAATGAAAAGAATATTATTATTTTATATAAATAAATTGAATAGAACATGGTCGAAGTAGTTGGGTTGGGTGCATTAAATATAGATAAGGTGTATAAGGTTGAGAGAATAGCAAATCCTGGAGAAGAGGTATTTATTATAGATGAACATATATCTCCAGGAGGAAGTGCTGCCAATACAATATATGCATTGGCTAAATTTGGTGTAAAATCAGGATTTATTGGAATTGTTGGCAACGACTATTATAGCAATTTAATAATAGAAGAGTTTAAAAAGGTAGGCGTTGATACTTCGAAAATAAAAAGAGTTAATGGTAAATGTGGAGAAGTGATATGTCTCGTAGACAAATCTGGAGAAAGATGTTTATATGTTAATCCTGGAGTTAATAATCTGCTCGAAATAAATGATGACGATATAGAATATATAAATAAGGCGAAAATTTTGCACATGTCATCATTCGTCAGTAATAAACAGCTTGAAGAGAAAAAGAGAATATTAAAAAGGATAAGGGCAAAGATTTCATTTGCTCCTGGACATGTTTACGTTGAAAAGGGATTAAAAGAAATATATGATATTCTAGAAAGGACTCATATCTTATTCTTGAACAAATCTGAAGCTGAAAAATTAACCGGAAGAAATTATAGAGAGGCTGCCAAATCATTATTAAATATTGGCCCAGAAATAGTTGTAATAACATTAGGTTCTGAGGGATGTTACGTATTAACTGAAAAGGAAGAATTTTATTCTCCAGCGTTCAATGTTAAACCAGTTGATACAACAGGAGCGGGAGACGCCTTTGCCGCAGGATTTCTCTTTGGAATAATAAAAGGATATGATTTGAAAACTTCTGCTAGAATTGCAAACAAGGTGGCATCATTATGTATACAAAAGTATGGAGCAAGAGAAGGAATACCAAGTAAAGAGGAGTTGGAAAAGTTTTTCAGAGATGAATTTTGAAGAAAAGAAGAGAAGATTGGTCGAATATTTAATTAGAATGGGATATTTAAAGAGTAAAAATGTTATTGAAGCAATGCTAAAAGTTGATAGACATTTATTCGTGCCTGAGAAGTATAGAGATGAAGCATATGAAGACAAACCTTTACCAATAGGATATAATCAAACGATATCAGCCCCTCATATGGTTGCAATAATGACCGAATTATTAAATTTAGAGCCTGAACATAAAGTATTAGAGGTAGGAACTGGTTCTGGATATCATGCATGTATTCTTGCATGCATTGCGAAATACGTTATAACTATTGAAAGAATACCAGAACTTGCAAGAAAGGCCGAAGAGAATATAAAAAGGGCATGCTTTTCAAATAAAATAAAGGTAATAGTTAGAGATGGAACATTGGGATATGAGGAAGAAGCCCCTTACGATAGAATCCTAGTAACTGCCGGTGCTAAAGATATTCCAAAACCATTGTTAGAACAGTTGAAGGTAGGAGGTAGGATGGTTATTCCAATAGGTGAAAAATTATCTCAATATCTCTTCCTAATAATCAAGGAATCAGAAGATAAAATAAAGAAAATATCATATGGCCCTTGTGCCTTTGTACCATTGATTGGAAAGTATGGTTGGAAGGAGGACGAAATTTAAATAAATAATATGAAGAAGTTTGTCGAAGTATCAATATTACCAATAGGAACAAATGAAATTAGTATAAGAAAATACATCAAAGAGTTTGTTAGCATTTTAAGAAATAAAGGAGAAAAAATTCATGTAAATGCTATGTCAACAATTATTGAAACGAATAATTTGAAAAGAACAATCGAATCAATATTGGAAGCACATGAAAAAATGTTTAAACTTGGATTAAAAAGATTAGTATTAGAGATAAAGATTGATGATAGAAGAGATAAGGAACAAAACTACGAAGATAGAATTAAAGATATATGATGAACGAACTCCGGACTGATATGTGATGAAAATCTGGAGCGCTGATGCTTATGATTGACGAGGTAAAAATTGGGTTCGAAATTCACGAACAATTAGCTACAAGAACAAAATTATTTTGTAAATGCTCTACCGATTATAGAAATGCAGAACCAAATACAAATGTATGCGAAATTTGTACAGGACAACCCGGAGCTAAACCAATGGCAGTAAACAAGGAAGCTTTAGAGGCTGCAATAACAATAGCATTAATGCTTGGATGTGAAATAAAAAGAGAAGTAATATTTTTGAGAAAACATTATGACTATCCAGACCTGCCTAATGGTTATCAAAGAACTTCCACACCTATAGGAGTAAACGGTGAATTGGCTGGAGTAAGAATCTGGGAGGTTCATCTCGAAGAGGATCCTGGAAAATACGACCCAATAACAGGTAGGGTTGATTATAATAGATGCGGAGTTCCATTGATAGAAATTGTAACAGCACCAGATATAAAATCTCCTGAGCAAGCAAGAGAGTTCTTGAAGGAGTTGGTTAAAATATTCGATTATAGTAATAAAACGAGAAAAGAAGGAGGAACTATGAGGGTTGATGTCAACATATCGATTGCAAATCAAGCTAGGGTTGAGATAAAAAATATAAATTCGATAAAGGGTGTTTACAAAGCCTTAAAGTATGAAATAATGAGACAAAAGAACTTGTTAAAAAGAGGGATTAAAATAAGGAGAGAAACGAGAGCTTTTATAGAAGAGCAAATGATAACAAAGCCAATGAGATTAAAGGAATATGCTGAAGATTATAGATATATTCCGGACCCGGATGTTTTACCAATAAAAATAACGGACGAAATGCTTGAAAAAATAAAGAGGAATTTACCAGAAACTCCAATGGAAAAGGAGAAGAAGCTAATGGAGAAATATGGACTACCAAAAGAGGTAGCAAGGGTGATAGCAAGTGAATATGAATTGGCAAAGGTATATGAAGAAGTTGCAAGACATGTCGATGCAAAGTTTGCAGCGTATTGGATAAAGGATGAACTCAAACGAGTCCTTGAATATAACGATTTAACATTTGCACAAAGTGGAATCAAGATAGAACATTTAATAGAATTGTTAAAGATGATAAAGAACGAAGAAATAACGGTAAAGGTTGGAAAGAAAATTATTGAAATGATGATTGGTAACAGTAAATCTCCAAGAGAAATTGCTAAAGAGATGGGATTATTAAATGTAATATCCGATGAAGAGACTGTTAAAAAGGTAGTACTGGAAGTTATAAATGAAAATAAGAAGGCTGTTCAGGATTATTTATCTGGAAAGAAAGAAGCAATCAATTATTTGGTTGGACAAGTCATGAAGAAAACAAAGGGTAGAGTTAAGCCTCAAATTGTTATAAAATATTTGAACAAATTTTTAAACACATGAAATTTAGAGAGTTAAACAATGAGGAATGGAACATTATAAAAAAGTTCGAGAAAGAGTTTGGAATTAATTTAAATGAAATATTTAAGGAAGAATTATTCCTGATAAGTTCTGGTAGGAAAGAGATATTTGTTTTAGATAAAGAGTTATACAAAATATATAAAAGAATTAATCGAGAAATATATTGCCTGGGGCTTTTCATAGGAGAGATAAGAGGAAGAAATTTTCACCTAAGTTTAGAACTTGCGAGCATAATCGAACCTTATACAAGAAATAAGATTATCGTTAATGATAAAGCCGAGCAACTTTTCCTATACGGAAGAGATATATTTAAGGAATCGATTATAAAAGAATATAAAAAATTTAAACTGGGAGAAAGATGTCTAGTATTAAATAGGAGACGTGAAGTTTTAGGTATTGGAAGATATGAGGAAAAAATTGTAAAAAATTTGATTGATAGAGGATGGTACTTAAGAAAAGGAGGATAGTTATTTCTTGTATGCTTTTAATATATCTCTAGATGAAACAATTCCAGATAGACCAGTTGGGCCATATACTAGTAATGTATCAACACCATTTAAGAGCATTACCTTTATCGCATCTTCAATACTATCTTCTTCCGAAACTTGTGCACATGGATTTATACCTATTAGTTGACACGCGTTCATAAATTCTTCAACCTTTATCTTACTTAAATCTTTCTTTGATGCTATTGCTGAAAATATTTCTCTATCAGTAATAACTCCGCATATAATGTTGCCCCTTTTTACAACGGCAAATGTTGTATTATTTTCAACCATTTTATTAAGGACGTCTTGAAGAGTTGCATTACAATCTACTACAACGTAGTCCTTTCTCATTATATCCTTTACCTTCATAATTATTCTTTTGCATGTTTAACTATATGAAATATTTCCCTCTTAATTATATCCATTCCTATTTTAACACCATCTGGTGAACCTGGTAAACAAAATATAACAACGCCCTTATAAATTCCAGCAGTTGCTCTACTTATAATTGCTCCAGTTCCAGATCTCTCTATACTAATTTTTCTGAAGTATTCTCCAAACCCTTCGATTGTTTTTTCGAATAACTCTTTCATAGCTTCAATCGTTACATCCGTTTTTGTTATACCGGTTCCTCCAGTTGTTATAATTACGTCTGGTGAATATTTATCAACGATATATTTAACGAATTCCTTTATTATTCCTTTATGATCCGGTATTATTGTATAAAAAATTATTTCATTTCCCATCGATTTCATCTCATTCTTTATTATATCACCAGATAAATCTTCAACTTTTTCTCCCTTAATTTTTTGTTCAAATTTTGACGTTGATATTGTTAATATTGCAATGGACAATTTTTTAGGAGCCTCTTTTTTATGAACCTCCATTGTTCTAAACATAATTAATTAATGTATTGCTAAAGCTTTTAATGAACTATTAATCATTTCTATGAGTTCTGGCAGTATTAATAAGAATAGTACGAGGAAAATTGCTAGAATTATTAATGGAATTGAAATAGAGTAATCCTCCTTTCTTTCTGAACTCTCCTCAGATATTATATTTAGCAATATTTTTGCATAATAGAATATTGATATTGCACTATTTATTATGAGAGAAATTGCCAATATCATACCAATAACCCCTCCTTGAACTGCTGCAATAACTAGATATAATTTGCTGAAGAATCCCGCCAATGGAGGGACACCGATTAATGATAACAATGCAATTATTGTTGCTATTGCAAGTATAGGTTCCCTTTTATATAATC
>JALUTC010000066.1:0-458 GCA_027058345.1 archaeon
CTCAAAATGAATATACTTTATTTACTTTTTATCTTAATTAAGTGAAAAGTCTTTTCAGGATTAGAAATAGTTGTTAAATCTTACAATTTTTTATGGAGTTCTACGATCGTGAAAAAGAAATTCGGGATTTATTGAACATGATAAGACAGGAACCTAATCTTATAACTTTTATTTATGGGCCGATAAACTCTGGTAAGACGAGTTTGATGTTGGAGGTAATAAACAGGTTACCGAAGGAATATGTTGCGTTTTATATAGATTTAAGGAGACGATATATAATAGATGATAGGAGTTTTGTTCGCGTTTTATTTAGGATTAGGCATGAGAAGGATTTACGAGACATTTTGGAAGAAATTGTTTCGACGAGCGATAGTGTTTTGAGGTTCTTCAACATTCCAATCCCCGCAAATATTTTAAAGGAATTTTTAAAAGATAAACCGATAGACGATGTCTTCGAA
>JALUTC010000066.1:468-1638 GCA_027058345.1 archaeon
GAGTTCCTCATTTACAAACTATTCAACTTCCTCGTAAGCCTAACCAAAGTCCTTCATATCTGCCACGTCTTCGCAATCACATCGGACTCAACATTTATCGAAAGGATATATAACGAAGCCATGTTACAAGGTCGTTCTAGATACTATTTGGTGGACGATTTTGATAAAAAAACGGTTGAGAAGATTTTACGCAGCAAAGGATTTAGTAATGAAGAGATAGATACGATTTGGCATTATTTCGGTGGCAAGCCGATATATCTTGTTGAGGCGATACAAGCTAAGAGAGTAGGTAAAGATGTAAAGGAATTATGTGAGGAATTTTACAGGTTGAGAAGGAGGCAGGTATTGGATTTGCTGTATAAATTAGAGGAAGAGAATAAGAATCTTTTTGATAGGGTGACAAAGTTTTTGAAAGGGTTTGAAACAAGGGATAAAATTAAGTATAAGAGAATTTCAAAGGAATTGTCTTGGCTAATCAACAATAACATATTATTCCTAGACCCTGCTAACGAAATTATTAAACCCCAATCTCACCTCGAACTACTAGCCATAAGAAATATCCTAAAAGAGTTTAACGTTTAAATTTTCACTTCTTTTATGGAGTTCTTCAATCGTGAGAAAGAGATTCGTGATTTATTGAATATGATAAAACAGGAACCTAATCTTATAACTTTCATTTATGGACCGATAAATTCGGGGAAGACGAGTTTGATGTTGGAGGTAATAAACAGGTTACCGAAGGAATACGTTGCGTTTTACATAGATTTGCGAGGCTACGCGGTAACGAGGCGGGATGAGTTTTTGAAGGTAATGTTTGAGACGTATGATGAGGAGACTTTTAAGAGAAAGGTTTACAACATATTGAGAGGTGTTGAAAATTTTCATAAGGCAATACCTATCCTTAAACATGTCTGGAAGGAATTCTTTAAAATAGAAGAGGTCTCCGACGCTTTCAAACATGTAGAAAACTTCCTCCAGGAATTATACGACAAAGGTCTCAAACCTATAATAATATTCGACGAACTCCAAGTAATTAAAGATATCAAAATCGATAATTTTTTAATCTATCGCCTCTTCAACTTCTTCGTTAGATTATCAAAAGTTCTTCATATATGCCACGTCTTCGCAATCACCTCTGATTCGACTTTTATCGAGAGGATATACAATGAA
>JALUTC010000067.1 GCA_027058345.1 archaeon
ACTCATCCCCTGCAATTAATAACCAATTATTTATAAAAATTTTAAAAAATTAAAACATTACTTGAAGTAAATCCTTCTACCATATTCATCCCTTTTATAATAACCAAAACTCGTACCTAAAAGTTCCCTGTCGTAAAATACTGGCCCATCTTTGCATACGAGTAATCCCTTTCCATCTATTACACATGAACCACAAATTCCAATACCACATTTTATATATCTTGATAACGAATATTGTGTCTCGAACTTAAACGATATTTTGTCAAAAACCTTTTTCATCATAATTTCAGGTCCACAAACAAATACTTGATCGTAATGTTTCTTCAAAAATTTTTCGATAAAATCTGTTACAAATCCTTTAACACCAAAGCTTCCATCATCAGTTGCTATCAAATAATTTCTAGATAGGGATTTTATCCTTTCAATAAATGCCATATAATCTTTACTTCTAAACCCTGCAAGAATATCAACCTCTATTCCTAAATTTCTCGCCTCTTCAGCTAATGGGATTAGTGACGATATTCCAATACCTCCAGATATTAAAAGTATTCTTTTAGAATCCTTCTTTAAATGATAACCACGTCCAAAAGGACCGCGAATACCAATCTTATCACCAGGCTTTAACGAAAACATTTTCTTCGTAAATTCCCCATATATTTGAACTGTAAATCCATCCTTAGAGCTTAGTGCAAACGGTTTCTCATCAATTCCAGGAATCCATACCATTATAAATTGTCCTGGAGTAAATTCGAAGGATGTATCCAATAAGAATGTCTTTACATATTTCGATTCGTCCCTTATCTCCCTTATCCTTACAACCCTGATTCTCATAATATAAGACTTGTTGATAAAAATTTATAAAAAATATGGACATAAAGCTTTAAGATAATACAACGGAGGTGCAGCCCTTGGAGATTGCAATAAGGATAGAAAATCTTAACGCATGGTTCGGAAATAAGCAAGTTCTCTATGATATAAACTTAAATATACCGAAGAATTCGATAACAGCAATAATGGGTCCTAGTGGTTGTGGAAAGACAACACTATTAAAATGCATAAATAGGTTAAATGATTTGAACGAAGATTTTAGAATGACAGGTAAGATTATAATTGATGGAAAAAATATATATGATTCAGATGTTGATGTTACAGAACTGAGAAAGAAAGTTGGAATGGTTTTTCAAAAGCCAAATCCATTTCCAATGAGTATCTTCGATAATATAGCATTTGGTTTGAAAATTCATGGAATAAAAGATAAGAATAAGATAAGAAAAATTGTCGAAGAATCTTTAAAAAAGGTTGCCCTATGGGATGAGGTTAAGGATAGATTGAAAGAAAATGCCCTAAAATTAAGTGGTGGACAACAGCAAAGGTTATGTATTGCTAGAGTTCTCGCATTAAATCCAGAGATTATATTGCTGGATGAACCAACATCTGCCTTAGACCCAATTTCTGCAAGAAAAATAGAAGATTTACTTGTAGAGTTAAAGAAGAATTATACAATAGTAATCGTAACTCATAACGTTCAACAAGCCGCAAGGATAAGTGATTACGTAGCATTTTTATATCTAGGAAGATTAATAGAATTTGGCATAACAGAAGAAGTTTTTAAGAGACCTAAGCATGAATTGAC
>JALUTC010000068.1 GCA_027058345.1 archaeon
GTACCAAACAAACTAAAATTTAGCTTCCCATACATATATGGAAAATATGCTATAGTTCTGCCAACCGTTTATTTAGCAAAAAAATTTGGAATGAACGTTGAACTTTTTACTAATCGTATTATTGAGGTTCACGGTGTTCAGCATGCTCTATTGAAGGTTGATCTTGCATGTTTCGGATGGTACTCTCTTCTTCTTATAATCAGCATGATATTATCGTATAATATGACTATAAAAAAATTTCCTTTAAAGCATGTTTTAAAGATTATTGGTATTCTCTGGATATCCTCCTATTTAGCCAATTTTTTAAGAATACTCGTTCTTGTTGCTGTAACGTATAGGTATGGAGTTGAAAAAATGCAGATTATTCATGCACATCTTGGATGGATCTTGTTTATATCAATATTGATGCCTATTTCTTATATGTTTTTGCGAAGCAAAACTACACGAGATTAATTACGAGTATAGAACTAAATTATCTTAATCTCTAAAGTTTAAATATTATTTAGTAATTTAATAATAGTTATTATAAAACGTGAGCTTTTTATAGTATAACTGTGAGATATTTATGTAACAAATATGGAGGGAATGTATGTGAAACGTGGAGGATTGATAAGCCTGGTTGTATTTTTGTTTTTGGTTCCGAATGTTATGGGTTTGAAATTTTCTATAGATGGGGACCTGAGCGATTGGGGTATAACAAACGATGAGCTTGTACAGGGGCTAAACAGCAATGAAAGCGTAGATCCTTGGATACCTTTCTATCCTAATATGGAATCTCCCTTCTGGATTGTTGAGGATGATGTTGATCCTCAATATCCAGGTGGGTATGATTACGGTGTTCATGTAAGAGGGAACGGTGCAAATTGGTGGAGGTACTACGAGCCGAAAGTTGGAGGTAGAATACAGCCGTCTCCGTACAACAAGGTACTTGGAGAGCTCTTCGATATAGAGGCAATATACGTGGACGAGGATGATAGCTACATATATATAGCGGCGGTTCTCTCCACTCCACCACAAGGGTACCCATCTTTAGGCTATCCCCGAGGTGCAGCTGGTGACCTCGCAATAGACTTAGACGGTAAAAACAATGGCGGCTATGGATACGAGTACGGAATTCGCCTCGGAACATGGGATCCCGATGGAACCGGTGCTGTTCAATTTGGTGTATACAAAACAGATGAAAATTCTGATTGGTACCCAGCAACAGATTTTTCTGAAAATTCTCCAAGTGTTATAAATACTTCGCAAGCAGAATACTTATTTACACTAACGCATGCAGCATATATAAACACTGGAAGACATGAGTTCGTTAACGGCACACCAACAGATATATACACAATCGAACTTGCAATTCCAAAAGCCCAGCTTGGAATTCCTACTGGGAAAATGGTGCTAAACAGCTACTTTAGAGTTCATTTGGCAGAGGCAGGCTGTGGAAACGATTCTGGAGATATTTCGATACCCGAGTTTCCCACAATAATTGCACCAGTTGTAGCGATATTGGGAAGTATTTTCTTCCTAAAAAGAAGAAAAGAGAGAAACTAATTTTTTATTTTTTATTTTTATTCTAATGAAAAGATTCTTAGGGAATGTTCATGAACGTGCTTATAGATATTGGACAT
>JALUTC010000069.1 GCA_027058345.1 archaeon
TGAGTTCTTTAATTCTTCGGAGGAGATACCATGGCAGGATAGGAAATACGACCTCTTTTATCACGGTTCTCTACCACGATACCATTTTGAGACCATGTTGAAGATAGCAGAGGGATTAAACAAAAGGAGAATAAAGAATCGCTGGGGCATTATAATGACTAAACTTTCACCCCGGCAATGGGCAGAAGAGGAGGTTAAAAAAAGAGGGCTGGAATATAATTTTGATTTTCTCTCTTATACTGACTATTTGAATATTCATAAGTATCTTTTACAGGCCAGGATTGGCATAATCCCTTTACCGCCTTATAAGAAATTCATGAAGAATATCCCATTGAAGTTGTTTGAGTTCATGGGAGCTGGCCTCCCTGTGGTATTGTCTGACCTGCCTCCGTCAAGGCAGTTTATTGAAGGTCAGGATTGTGCAATCGCAGTTGAACCAGACAATATTGATGAGTACGTGGATGCCATAGAATTCTTACTGAAGAATCCTGACAGGGCTACGGAGATGGGAGAAAATGGCAAAAGGCTTGTCTTTACGAAATATAACTGGAGCTTTGAGGAAAAGAAATTATTTGATCTGATTGCCAGCCTGTAAAGAACAAATAATTAAAATGCGCTCAAAGAATTTAAAAGAAATGAATTTTAAAGAATATATACAGATATACTCACGAAGAAATAAGATATTCTGGACAGGAGAAATTCCATGGCGTATCTATAAAGGTGTTCTAATGCCTTTAACTCTCCCTCATATCGAGTTGAATTTTAAACGTGAGGACATTAGAAATTTACTTAGAATTACTAATAAACATTTGGCTATTTGGACATATGATTTTGATATAGAAGAATCAGATTGGTGGTGGTTGATTAAAGAGAAACCATATTCATTAAATAACTTTAAATCAAAGATAAGATATAAGATAAGACATGGCCTTAGAAATTGTGAAGCAAGATTACTATCTGCAAAAGAGATAGCAGACATTGGTTATTCTTGTTACAGTGAAGCAATGAAAAGACATACCCAAACAAATCCAATGGATGAAAAAACTTTTAAAGAAAGAATGCCTCTATATGATGAAGATAAATACTATGAGATATGGGGCGTTTTTTACAAAAAAAGACTTGTTGGTTATGGTATTCACAAAATTATTGATGATGTTGTGATCCAAGAAGATGCTATTTTTGATCCTAATTACTTTAAATTTCATTCAAGTCATACTTTAATTCATACCATTACAGATTTTTATCTAAATGAAAAAGGAATGAAATACATTACTACTGGTATGCGTTCTATAAGTCATGAAACAGGCTTTCAAGATTTTCTTATAGAAAATTTTCAGTATAGAAAAGCATATTGTAAACTCGGGCTTGAATGTTCTAATGCAATGAAAATTGCTATGAACTTAATTAATTTTCTAAATCCTGTATGGAAAAATTTATTACTGCCAACAAAATTGAAACATAAATTAAATGTATTGTATAAATTAAATAAAATAAACCGAAATTTTTATTAATAAACAGTTTGAATTTTAAAAGATATAATTTTTTCTTCTTCATGATTACAAAGCATAATTGGAGCAAAAATAAGATCAAAAAGCTTATTATTAATGCAGATGATTTTGG
>JALUTC010000070.1 GCA_027058345.1 archaeon
ATCTTAAACATAAATTCTAATAATCCTATTTTTATAGATATAATTTACATCACTCTTAAGACAATTCAAGAGCTTGGAGCAATAGGATCCCATAATAGTTATGGATTTGGTATTATAGAGGTTTCAGAACCTCAGATATACGATGTTGATAATGCTCTAAATTTTATTGAGACATATTGTAAAAAATTGTGGAAATATAACAAGAAATCATCACCAGAACTTTTAAGACTTCCGAATTTAAAATATTGTTTTAAAATAGATTTTAGATTGCAAAATCCTAACTCGTTAAAAAATAAAAATATTGGTTTTATTTTAAAATACGCGTTACGAAATAAATTTAAAAAAATATACGATGAAGATTTTGCAGAACAATTGTTTGGTTCAAAAAAAGAGAGACGTGAAAAATTTGGTGGAAAGATATTTGTAAGTAATTGCTGGAAGAAAGAGGGAAGTTATTTTTTTAGAGTGTATGGAATGCTACCACCTGTTGTTTTGGATTCAAAAAAGAGGGAAGATATTATAAGAACTATAGAAGACAGTATTAATGAATGCTTAAATGGTGTAGAAATAGCGAATATAAATAAGGAATTGCTTAATTTAAAGGAAAATGAATATATAAATAAAAAGTTATTTAAAAGGATAGTGATAAAGAATGAATAGATACATAGACTTTTATAGTTGGATACATAAATGGCAAATAGAAAAAAATGAGGGTAAAATTCTAAAGGAAATTTTACCCCCACATTATTTAAAAGGTAATGAAAGAGAGAATACAATTAAAAGAAGCGTCAAAGAAAAGGATAAGCTTGAAAATGAATTAAAATCAAAGTTTTGGTACTATAAAATTGAAGAGCTAACATTACATAGAATAACATTCCAATGCAATAGAAAAAAACAATTTTCTGATGATGTAAGAACTATTTATAAGTGGTTGATATTGCCTTACTTTAATCCACTTTCAGAACTTATACATGTGCTTTCCTTTCAAAAGAGTTTCTTAAAGCTTTTTAAAATTGATAATGAATTTGAAGAAGTATTTAAACTTCCGTCAGATTATTCTCTCTATATTCAAATTAAATTTAAACTCAAGAAACCCTATATTAGCAAGGACGACGACAATTTTTACATTATAGACAATCCAATAGTTAAAGATAAGGTCTTCAAGCTTCCAATGATAAGAGCATCAACATGGAAAGGCGTTTTAAGATATGCGGCAATTAAAGTTTTTGAAGAGAAATTTAATAGGAACAATTGGAAGGAATTGAGATTGAGGATTTATAAACTATTTGGAAATGAAAAAGGAATAGATGACAAGGAAAGTAAATATTTAGATAAAATCGTTGCCGAAAAAATTTATAACGATAAAGATAAAGCAGAAAATATTAAGGAAGAGTTTAAGAATTATATAAAACAACAAATAGGAAGTTTATACTTTAAAGGAAGATTATTCTTCTATCCAACCTTTTTTGATAGAATCTCTTTGGATGTTATAACTCCCTTAAGTAGAGAAACAAAGACACCTGTAAAAGGAAGAGGACCGATATATTTTGAGATTGTTCCAGAAGAAACAACAGGTATTTTAAGAATTTTCTATTACCCATTCGATTTAGTAGCT
>JALUTC010000071.1 GCA_027058345.1 archaeon
GGTATCGAAGCTATATGACATGGCTCTACTTCTATATTAACCTTTAAGCATGTAACTCTACCTCCAATACCCATAGGGCCAATGTTTAAACAATTAATCCTTTCTTCTATTTCCCTTTCAATATCTTCAAAATCTTTGTTATACGTTAATCCTCTAATTAATGCTTTTCTTGAAAGCCTCACGGCCGTTGAAAAATCCCCTCCTATACCTATACCTAATACTATTGGTGGACATGCCTTAACAGCTTTTGATTTAACATCTTCACATATTATGTTAATTATATCATTTATTCCAGAATTTGGTTCTAATATATAGGTTGATGATACATTCTCAACTCCAGCACCTCTAGGAAAGTAGATTATTTCCAAATAATCTTCTGGAATTATTTCAACATCATATGTAAAATATCCCTTTTTAATTTTCTTAGATATTGGATGCATTGTATTCTCTCTTAAAATCCCATCCTCAAGCTCCTCTATCGCTTGCCTTATGGTATTGATTAAATGTTTAAGTGGAAATTCTCCGGAAGTTTTAATGTAAAAATAATGTATACCAGTATCTTGACATATAGGTAATGATTCTCTCTTAGAAATCTCAATCGAATTTAACATATTTTCGTACTGTATCCTAGCATAAGGATTTTCTTCAAATAAAATCTCTCTTCTGATAATATCTTCAACGTTTTTGGATATACGTGTATGTGCTTTTATAATCAATTCCTTTATATATTCCTTCATGACAATAATCTCTCAACAAATCTTTTCTTATCAAACAATTCTATATCATCAAGATTTTGACCATTTGTTATAAATACGATTGGCTTCTTTAATATATAAGAAATGCTCACAACACATCCACCCTTTGTATCTATATCGGTCTTCGTCACTATTATACCATCTATCCTTACATATTTTGAAAACATTTCAGCAATATCTACTGCAGAATTCCCTATGGTTGAATCAATAACCAATATGTTAAAGTCAGATTTTGTAACCCTCGCAATCTTTTCCATCTCTCTTAATAAATCCTCATCTGTTTCCATCCTACCTGCTGTATCTATTAATACAACATCCTTCCCTCTCGCTTCTGCATGCCTTATCGCATCGTAAGCAACGGCTGCAGGATCTGCTCCATATTTATGTTTTATAACGCGAACGTTTATTCTTCTTGCAAGATTTTCCAACTGTTCTATTGCAGCTGCTCTGAATGTATCACTTGCAGAAATTACGCATGATAAACCATTTTCCTTTAACTTCTTTGCAACCTTTACAAGTGTCAACGTCTTTCCAGAACCATTTGTTCCCAAGAATAAAATTATGAATGGTCTCTTATTTGTAGACTTTATATAATTTATTAAATCAAAATTTTCCGGTAAAATTTTAAGAAGAACCTTTCCAACGGTATCCTTTATAACATTTTCAAGCTCATCTTTTTTCACACGCCTTCCTATCAATTCCTTCTTTATATCTTCTATAATTCTTTCCGATACCTCATATGCAACATCTGCTTCCAATAAGTGTAGCTTGTAATCCTCTAATTCTTCTAAATGCTTTTCCTTAATCGTTATTTCTCCCTTTACTATTTCTCCACCTTTTTCCAAAATTCCTCCAACAATTTTATCTTTTATCTCAGAAAGCTTCTCCTTAAGTTTTTTCAGGAACATTTCTCATCTCATACCTCTTTGCTATTTCAGCAACTTTTGGTTCTAATTCTTTCGCTTTATCCAAAAGCATTCTCAACGTTTCTTCATGTTTGTTTCTAACCTTCTCGAGTTCTTCTATTCTTTTCTCAATACTTTGCCTAACCTTTGAAACTTCTTTCTTAACATAAACACCAGAACCAACTCCATATATTACATGTTTTTTATCCAAAAGTCTAGCCCTTATAAAACTATTCGCTCCTATTGGAATCAGGATTTCATTCTCAAACTCTTCTAAATTTGAAAGCTTTTCGAGAAAGTCTTTCACACGATTTAACTCATCAATACTTGCAACTATAAGTTCTAGATTTTGCTTGAAAACTTCTATTTGCTGAAGATAATATTGATACTCCAAAATAATTCTTCTCTCATCTTCCTTCATTCTACCTCTTCCTCCTCTATCTTCTCAATTTTTATCTGTGTCCTCTTTACCTTATGCTTACTACCCAAATCCGAATACACAAGTTCTAATGCATGTTCCTTTTTCAATGCAACAACTTCCTTTTCAAATTTCTGATACTTATCACCCATTAAAAACTTCCCAGAAATTCTAAAAAGCTTTTTCTTTACTTCCATAAAAACATAAATTTCGTTTTATTTATGAAACTTGTAATTTCAGGAAAGGGAGGAGTTGGAAAGACTACAATTGCAGCATTCTTGGCAAGGGCATTATCAAAAAGAGTTAATGTCTTCCTGATCGATTCCGATCCAAGCATGAATTTAAATATAATGTTCGGTATAAAAAGGCCTAAACCTATAGCAGAACTAAAGGATATAATTAGAGAAAGAACAGTTATAAATAATGGATTATACATAATGAATCCATACGTCGATGATATAATCGAAAATTATTCTGCAAAAATTGGAAATATAAAATTAATGGTTTTAGGGACAATTGAAAAAGCATACTCAGGATGTATATGCCCAGAAACTGCTTTTCTAAGAGCATTGCTTAGAAAATTAACAGTTAAGGAGGAATGCCTCATACTTGATACAGAAGCAGGCTTGGAATTCATTGGTAGAGGACTTGCCGAAAAATTCGATGTAATGCTTATAGTAACAGAGCCTAGCCTCAAATCTGTAGAGACAAGTAAAAGGATATATGAATTGTCAAAGGATTTAGGAATAAAGAGAATTTATTGCCTTCCAAATAAAATTTATGAAGAAAGTGATTTAAACTTTATAAAAAATAATATAAATTTTGAAATTATTCACGCATTACCCTATGATAATAAATTGAAAGAGATAGATACAAAAGGATTAACCGTATTTGATATAAATTCGAAATTTTATAAAGATATTGAGCAGCTAGCAGAGAAGCTTCTATCAATTTCTAAAATTCAATTATAATCTTACCAATATCCTTCAATATTTTCTTTGCAGAACCTTTATTTACAGAGATTTCCAAAAAATCGTTACTTCCAATTAAGCAAACAAGCTCCCCTTCATTTGCATATCCATAAGTCTTAACATATCTTATTTCATATAAATTATTATCCTTGAATAACTTAACCCTTCTCCCATATTCTATGTTCAAATAACTAGCCGGAATGTTTGTTATAGCATTTCCAAAATCATCAAAATATATTATCTCGCCATAAATCTTATTCCTATCCTTTTTTGCAAGACCAAAAATCCTCGTTATGTCCTTAACTTCATTTCCAAAATCCAACAAGCACGCTCCCTTAGATATATAAGCGGCAATTGGTGCAAATATATCTCTCGCATGAAATGTATGAGATGCTTTAAATAGACTTGAATCTATTTCTATAACCCTATCAATGTCTTCAACCAAGCTAAATATACCATTATCTGGACCTATGAAATAATAATCCTTCGTTTTTATAATGACTCCTCTTCTCTCCGTTCCAACACCTGGATCTACAACGCATACAAATATTGTTCCTTTAGGAAAATACTTATATGAAGAATACAATACCATTGCTGCTTGTTTTATATTAAATTTATCTACATTATGCGTTATATCAACAATCGTAACATTTGGATTTATACTATATATTACGCCTTTAACAATTCCTACATATTCACTATTACCAAAATCTGTAAGTAATGCAATCAATTTCATATTAAATTTTTGATTTAAAACTTTCCCATCCTCTTACCTCAAAATCTTCAACCTTCCCGTTTCTAAAAATTTTCATACCAAAATCTCTTTCCTTAATTTCGCCTATTATATAAAATTCCATCCTTTCTCTCAAACGTTTAACCTTTTCCTTACTTATTGTAAAGAGAAGTTCATAGTCGCCACCTTTATAATATAACACTTCCCTATAATCTATCCCTAACTTCTCACATAACAATTTTAAATCTTTATCCACTGGAATCTTATCCTCATAAATTATAAAACCAACATTACTCTGCCTAGAAATTTCTCCCAAAGAATATGCAAGACCATCACTTATATCTGTACATGCATTTGCAAAATCCTTTAATATAACCCCTTCCTTAACCCTTGCCTCTGGTTCCAATGCCTTTTTTATAAATTTATCCACGTATATGTTATTTATCAAACAATAATATCCCATTGCAGCATTTCCAAGTTCTCCAGTGACACATATCAAATCTCCAACCCTAGCTTTGCTTCTAAGTAATACCTTCTCCTTTTCTACAATTCCTATCGCTATCCCTGCTATGTTAATCTCTAACGATTCCTTTGTATCTCCTCCCAAAAATTTAACATTATATTTTCTACAAACTTCCATTATACCTCGAGCCAATTCTCTGACAAAGTTTTCATCGAGACTTCTCCTCAAACCAAATGCTGCCATGAATGCGATGGGTTTTGCTCCCATTGATGCGATGTCGCTAAGGTTTACGTTTACCAAATACTTTCCTATCTGATAAGGTCTCATTTCCCTTGGTATATGCAATCTCTCGTTTATTAAGTCCGTTGAAATTGTAATATAGTAGTCTCCAAAATCTATCAACGATGCATCATCGTATAAAATTTTTTCATCAATCTCGTTTAAAAATATTTCTATAATTTTTCTTTCACCTAAGTCTTCAAGTTTCATGTTGTAATCTTATATTCATCGTGTCTAAATTCGTATATCAATCCTTCTTTAACCAACTTGTTTATTATTCTCCTAACCTCATCCTCGTCAATTTTATATTTACTAGCTTCCCTTATTATATCATCTATATATGCAGAGCCAGATGATTTGTCCAAATCTCTAATTATACCAAGTATCACATTTATCTTATCTCTCTGAGATTTTGGTATCCCTACCATTATCTTATCTATATCTATTCTACCAGTTTCTACATCCAAACCTGCTTCCATTAAACAATACTTCATAAGCTCTATTGCTCTCTCAGCATCTTCCCTCGTAGCAATGTCTCTTAATCTTAACCTTGCAGATGCAAGCGTTAACCTTATAACACTCCATAATTGTCTTGGAGTTATTGGTATTGGATAATTCTCATTTTTAGAAGCTGTCTCTCTTAATTTTATATAAAATTCTTTAATTAATTCTTTGGCTTCATCGCTTAATTTCGGATGAATATTTCTACGGGCATATGCAATATATTTCTTTAAAAATTCCGGTTCAAGGATTGGTTTTATTTCGTGAGGTGCTGTTGCGGTTTTCAAAATATGATTTGCAACATCCTCACTTTCTTCAGGTTTATCCATTACGAAGAAAATCAAATCGAATCTCGAGATTATTGTTGGAGGTAAATCTATTTGCTCTGCTATTGGTTTATATCTATCGAATCTTCCAAGTTTTGGATTCGCAGCTGCTAATATTGAGCATCTCGCCTTAAAACTTGCAATTACTCCGGCTTTGCTTATTGAAACCTGCTCTTGCTCCATAACCTCATGCAA
>JALUTC010000072.1 GCA_027058345.1 archaeon
AAAGTTATGGTTATAAAATAAAAGGGGAGGAAAAAATGGGAAGGAAATATAAAATAGATGAAATAATAAGGATATTGGCGGAGGCAAGGCTTCCGCATAATACGATTGCGGGTATATGCAGGAAATACGGAATATCGGAGAATACCTTTTATGTATGGAGGAGGAAATATGGTAATCTGAACAAGGATGAAGCTAAAAAACTTAAAGCGCTTGAGGAAGAAAACAGGGCTTTAAAGAAGCTTCTTGCTGAAAAGGAACTTGAAATTCAGACCCTGCGGGAAATTCTTAAGGAAAATTTCTGACAAAGGGAGGGTGGCGTGGGCTTGCTAAAATTCTCAAAAATAAAGGACTCAAAGTCAAACAGATCATCAGACTCCTCCGGATTCCAAAAAGCACATTCTATTACAAACCCAGAAAAAAAGATAACCCTGAAATTATCAAAATGATTAAAGAAATTGCTATAAAATATCCTTTTTACGGATACAAAAGAATATGTATAACTATGAGAAAAAGAGGAATTAAAATTAATAAGAAAAAAGTATACAGGATTTATAAAAACCTGTCTCTGGAAATCAAAACAAGAAAAAAGTCTAAAAGAAAATTACAATACTCAGAAAATCTCACAAAACCTGAATTTGTGAATCATATCTGGAATATTGACTTTACCAAAATAAAAATAACCGGAAAAAATATAAAAATCCTCTCCATTATGGATGTTTTTTCCAGAAAAACACTTAAAATCTATGCTGATATATCTATAACTTCTAAAGATGTTCTGAATATTCTTGAAAAAATATTTAAAAAATTCAAAAAACCACTTGTAATAAGAACTGATAACGGACCCGAATTCAGAGCCAAAATACTAAATAAATTCCTCTTTAAACACAGAATAAAACAGGAATTCATCCCTAAGGGTAAACCCCATAAAAATGGATTTGTTGAAAGATTAATCCGTTCTATTAAAGAAGAAGGAATTTACCCTCACTATGTTGAAAATCTAAAAGAATTGAATGACCTGCTTGAAAAATACACCCTTTTCTATAACTCAGAAAGACCACACTCAAGCCTCAACTTTAAAACACCTAATGAAATATTCTATAATAAAGATACTAATCTTAAATCTGTCCAAAAATAGGGGGCATATCAATATTCTTTATTGACCAACTAACATAAAGCGGAACACCCACATAATATTCCGTATCAAAATTCCTTTTTCCTTTAAACCTTGAAATTACAAAGGAAGAACTCCAGCCTGAGGGTTGATTAGCCACAAGATCCGGTAAATCATACCATATATCTAAATAAGGAACACTATTCCCCTCCCTGCTTGAAAAATCATAATACTTATCATAATCTTGAACATTCTTCAATAATATTCCATAATTACTGTAAATACCATTAACCCAATCCGAAACCAAATCTGTAACATCAACAGAATACCACTGATTATCTGTATAAGGATAAAAAGTTGCAATACTTCCGGCATAACTCGGCATTGAATTCCATGTTACTCCCGACTCTGTCCAATCCGAGGTTATACGATGAATTGAAACATCAAAATTACTATTTTGAGACTAACAATACCCGTCAAGAGTATATAATTTATAAA
>JALUTC010000073.1 GCA_027058345.1 archaeon
GTATTAAAGTAATTATTTAGAATTTTTATTGTATTTATTAATCTTTCAGCTTCTTTGCCCGAAATATTTATATAAAAGTTTTGGAGATGTATTGAATATGGTTCATATGATAATAGATTCTCAATCTTTTCAACGTTTTCTTTACATGCAGGAAAATCTTTCCAGAATGATAATTCATATTGTTTAAATTTCTTTATTATCTCGATTGAATTTGCTACATTTTTCGCCTCGATCCTTGGGATGATTTTCAACATTAAATTAACATAAAAGCGTTAGATTTAATTTAATTCCAATTAAATAATTATATGAGGCATATTTACATTTATTATACACTGTTAATGGTATTGCTTTTAAGCGTGGCATATGCTGAAAATGTAATACTTGTAAGCGACAATATTGCAGATAAAGCAATAGCAGAAGTTGCAGCAAAAAAATTGGGATGGAAAGTTATAGTTACGCCATGGGGAATTTATAACGAAACGATATTAGAGGAAGTAATAAAATATAATCCTGAAATCGTTCTTATAATTGGCGGGGAGGTAGCAGTTCCTAAGATTTACGAGGAAGAAATTTTGAAGAAAAATATAACCGTTAAAAGAATATCTGGAAAGAATAGAATTGAAACTGCAATAAATGTTGCAAAGTTCTTAAATTTAACGAACATTGTTGTTGTAAATGGATACGACCCATTAAGCATAAAGAAGGCATTGGAACTTGCTATAAATAAGAGTGCTGCCATTATATTTATAAAGCAGAAAATACTACCAGAAATTAACGAAATAGTTAAAAAGGCTAGAGAAAAATATTTAATAGAGGCACCTGGAATTGAAATTGCCAAAGATTTTAAATTGGTAAAGACAGATATCTATAATGAAACATTAAGACTAATAGAATATGTAAAGGAAAGAATTTCGGAACTAAGAGAGAAGTTACTAAGGGAAGAAAATGTAGGAATAAAGACTGCTGTTGAAAGGATATTAAACAATGCGGAAAGGGTTTTGAACAAGTCTCTTGAAAGATTAGAGGATAATAAATTGGCTGCAGCTTATAATCTAGCATTGTCAGCATCTTACATGGTTGAATCTGCTGAGAGAATATTGGATAGAGCTGCGCTTGAAAGATTCTGTGAGATATTTAAGCGAGAGATGAAAGAAATTAAGAAACAGATAATTGAAATGAGAAAGGAATTGGAAAAAATAAGGAAGGAATTTATGAAGAGAATGAATGAAACATTGAAAGCATGTATTGAAGGAAACATTTCAAGGGAAGCTTGTGAAGAGATTATGGAGGAGTTAAGAGATGAATATAAGGAAAAGGTTGAGGAAATCGTTGAAGATATTCATGAATTGAAACAAGAATTTATGGAAGAGATGATTGAAACAATGAAGGAATATAGAGAGAAGATGCACGAATTAATTAAAGAAATGAGAGAGAAAATGCGAGAACATATGAAGGAATGGAAAAATATGACAGAAATTTGTGAAGAAGAGCCATGGAAGTGTAAAGGCATGGGAATGATGGGAATGAGACATGGAATGGAAGAAATGGATTAAATATTTTATTTTTTATATTTCTTCTCCTCTTAATCTCCTAACCATTTTAACAACTGCTTCAACGGCTCTTTTTGCATAATCAACCCTATCAAATGCTTGTAGCAATGTTTCTCCTGGACCCGATATTCCAAGAGCAACCGGTTTTCCATGTTCGATCATTAAATCCATAATTTTTCTAGCTGCATGTTGTGCAACGATTTCGTCATGTTTTGTTTCTCCTTCTATAACAGCTCCCAATGCAACTACACCATCTATATCTTTTTCTTCCAAAAGTTTTTTCACACCCAATGGAATTTCAAATACTCCAGGAACTTTTAGCACTTTTACAATTTCAGCTCCTAGAAATCTTGCATGTTCCTCAGCTTGCTTAAGCATTAGATAAGTTATTTGGAAGTTGAATTCTGATACTACAATCCCCAATCTAATTTTCATACATTTTTCCCTTTCTCAATTTTTTCAATCTTTTCTTCAAGACTTTTAACCCTTTTCTTCAATTCATCTATTTCCTTTTTTAGTTCGAGAAATCTTTCCTCGATTAATCTGAATATGTTTGCATAATATTCAACATCCTGTTCATATTTTCTCATTTCATTTATAAAATCGTATGGCTTATTTGGATATATATCGATGTTTGGATATCTCATATTTTATTTAAAACTTTACTTTTTTGCAATCTTGTTATGAAATTAAATCCCTTCGATATCTACAATCTCTTACCCAAAAAGAATTGTAAAAAATGTGGCCTTCCTTCATGCATGGCATTTGCAATCAAGCTTATTAAGAGAGAAGTTGGTTTGGAAGATTGCCCTGAGATAAATTCTGCAATGTATATTAGGAATAAGATGAAGTTGAAGGAAATATTGAGAGAATATTACAAATCGCTTGAGACGAAATTGGTAATAGATGAAAAACGTTGCAATGGATGTGGTATATGTATGATATCTTGCCCAGTTAATGCATCGTCAAATCTAAACGTTGCAGGTGGAAAGGGATTTGAAAAGGATGACGAGAACTTGATATATAAAATAGAGAATGGTGTTGTAAAAGTTATAAATATTAAGAAGTGCAGAAGATTTGAAGAAGATATTGAATCTAGACCATGTAGTGTTTGCGTTGACAATTGTCCAACAAAGGCCATTACATTCTTATGATATCATCATTATTTGCAATATTTTCATATATAATTTCAATATATGCTTTATATAATATATTATTGAAGATGAAAATATATGCGTATGGTAATGTTGAAGTAATTTCAGCAAAACTTGCATTCTTTCATATACCTGTGGCAATTATATCATATTTGGCATTTACAATAACATTTATTTCGAGTGTGTTATATTTAATAAATAAGAATTTGAGGAGAGAGATTCTTGCATATTCCTCGGCAAAGATAGGGACTATATTTACATTTTTAACATTACTTTCTGGGATAATTTGGTCTAAATTGGCATGGGGGGCATATTGGCATTGGGATCCAAGGCAAACGACCGTTCTTATATTATTTTTGGTATTTATTGCTTATATACTTTTGAGGAACAATATAGAAAACATATCTATTAGAGCAAGGATTTCCTCGATATATGCAATTCTAGCATATGTTATGGTTCCAATATCTTACATATCAGCAAGGGTTTTTACTAGTCTACATCCGAAAACAGGTCAATGGTCAATGAGTCAAGAAGGTATTTTAATGCTTATTATAATGATTCTAAGCTTTTTATTATTATTTGTTGCAATACTTAAACTAGAATATGAAATAAATTTGAGGGTGGAAGATTATGAATGAATTTACTGGAATATTAATTGTTACAATCGTAATATATACTGTACTGGTATTGTACATAATATATTTAGACATAAAGTTGAAAAAACACAAGAAAAAAATAATATGAAAAAGCTTCTGTATATTTTTGTAATGGCATCACTTATATATGCAATATATAGTACACTGACATATTCTATGCCAAAAGTTTCTTCACTGGACCAAATCAAAAATTTTATAGGAAGAGAAGTTCAAGTTCAAGGAAAGGTTGTTCCAAATAGTTTTGAAATAAGAAATAATACCATTACGTTTTTATTAACGGATGGAAAGACAACAATAAAAGTATATTATGAATTAAAAAATATGTATATACCATCAGGTTCAGAAGAAGTACTAGCTATTGTTCGTGGAAGGGTTGTAAGTGGTTATGAAATATATGCAAAAGAAGTTTTGATTTCTTGTCCATCAAAATATGAGGTTAAAATGTATTGAAGATATTAAAAAAAAATCCTTGAAAAGACATTGAAGATTAGAATTAAAGGGTTAAAGGTTAGAAAATCTATCGACAAGGCAAGGTATTGGATAGAAAAGGACTTTATTGATAAGGAAGTTAAGTCTGGAGTAATAATTTTGCCAACAATTGGTTGTAGACATGCAAGAAATATAGGTTGTACAATGTGCGGATATATATACGATGCTCCTGAAAAAATTTCCAACGAAAAATTGGTAAAGGAATTCGAAAAGGCATTGGAATATTTTAAATCAAAGGAAATAGAATATTTGAAGATATTCACATCCGGAAGCTTTTTTGATGATGAAGAATTAAAACCAGAAATCAGAAAATATATATTAAGAAGGGTGGAAGAACTGAACATAAGAAGATTATGCATAGAAACGAGAGCGGAATTTATTAAAGAACCAGATGTTGATACGAGCTATGAAATCGAATATGCGATAGGATTGGAATCGAGTAATGATGTTGTAAGAAATGTATATATTAATAAGGATTTAGATAAGGAAGTGTTTGAAAATGCGATAAGATTTTGCAAGGAAAATGGTATAAAAACAAAGGTCTACTTACTTTTAAAACCACCTTTTTTAACAGAGATGGATGCAATAAAGGATTGCATAAATTCTGCAATATATTGTAAAAAATTGGGAGTCGATAAAATTTCAATAAACCCAGTTAATATACAAAGGAATACTCTCGTTGAATATTTATGGAAGATAGGAGAATATTCTCCACCATGGTTATGGTCTCTCGTTCATGTTTTGAAGGAAATAAAAAGAAGAAATAATATAGTCGTCGTATCATTTCCAGTAGCAGCTGGTAAAGAGAGAGGAATTCATAACTGTAAGCGTTGCAACAAAGTTGTCCACGAATCTATAATAAAATTTTCATTATCACAGGATACAAAATTTTTAGAGGGATTAGATTGCTGTTGTAAAAGACTATGGAAAACATTATTAGATTTGGAAAATGTTAATCGATCATGCTACAATATTGATAGAAATTGTAAGCTATCATGACGTAATTATTAAGCATGTTAGATTTCGGTCACAACTATATATGAAAGTTATCTCTTTAATAGCAACGGTATTAAACGAGAAGGAGCATGTGGAAGATTATCTAAAGTCGATTATTAATCAAACGGTTTTGCCCGATGAGATAATAATCGTTGATGGAGGTTCAACCGATGGTACTTATGAAATTCTGAAAAAATATCAGAAAATGTATCCCAAGATTTTTCGTATATATCAAATTAATGGTGCGAATATAGCTGAAGGTAGAAACTTTGCGATTAAGGTTGCGAATGGTTTAATAATAATTACAACGGACATTGGATGCATATATCATGAGGAATTCGTTAAAACAATGATATTGCCACTAATTAAACAACTATTGAATAATTGTGATAAATTTAGATTAACTAGGGAGGCTTTATTGAATTATTTGAAACTGAAAAATATTGATATCGATGAGTTGGAAAATTATGAAGAAGCTGAATTCGTTCAAGGAAAATATTATCCATACTATGAGAATAAAATCTCATATTATGCGGGTCTTATTCTTGTGAAAAAGCGTCAGTGCAAAATTCCTTCCAGAGCATCTGCAAGGGCAACAGCTTATTTTAAATACGTGTGGGAGTCTGTTGGAGGATATCCTGAGGAATATATTACGGGAGAAGATACTGGATATAAT
>JALUTC010000074.1 GCA_027058345.1 archaeon
AAGCCATTAACCCTATTTCCTCTTCCAACGGAACCATCGTCTCCCATTTCCGCAGATGTTCCAGTTACTGTTAAATAAATTATTCCTCTTTCATAATCGTCCGCAGTATTTAAATATAATTCAAATTCTTTACTTGTTAATCCCGAAATATAATCCTTCAAATGTTCCAAAACACTTTCCTTAACCGATTTATACTCGTTCAAGCTGTTTATGTATTTAGATATGAAGGCGCATGCTATTGTAATTTTTATCTTATTTTTCTCTCTTAAAGCCATGACCTTAATATCTTCCCCTGTTTCTTTAAATTCATTCTTAAACTTTCTAGAATTCATATACCTTTCTATTTCAAGAACAATTCTTTCAGTTTCGGAGAGTGGTGCATATCCGACACCAACACTTGTATCATTTGCTGGAGGATATTTCATCTCTTGAGATTTTTTAAACAATGCGGTCAAATCAACAGATCCTTGTCCTATTCTTGAATCGATTACAACATCTGTTTCGACATTTAAATTTTTTAGGGTTTTTTTCAAATATTCCTTTGCAGCCTTTATCGCAATTTTACTAACCGGAAAGACTTCGTCGTTAACAAATGTCGTTGCTCTTCCTGATAGTAGTATGAATATTGGTTGTATAATTTCTCCACCTCCAAATTCAACCCTTGCCCTTCCACCAACTATTTCCGTTTTATCCGTGTTATGATGTAAAATCATACCATATCTTCTTAAGTATTCCTTTGATAATTCTCTAGATACATTTTCAGCAATTCCATCCGCAAGTGTATCTGGATGACCTAAACCTTTTCTTTCAACAATCTCTATTGCTTGTTCTTCAATAGTTTTTGAACGAATACTTTCTATAACAATCATATAAAAATTATTTTTACTATTAATAATAATCGATGAATGGGCCCGGAGGGATTTGAACCCTCGACCTACCGGTTATCAGCCGGTCGCGCTACCAGGCTACGCCACGGGCCCATTCTTCCTTAAATAAATAAAATGTTAACAAAATTAAAAATAAATGGTGAAGGAGAAGATATTGGAAGTATTAAAAAGATATAAAAATGGTATTTTACAAAATGAACTACTTAAGATTTTAGGTATTTCAAAATCATACCTGTCCGAATTATTAAACGAATTAGAATTTAGAGGTTACATAATTAGGAAGAGAATTAAAAGAGATTACTTAATATATTTGAGAGAATATTTTGAGGAGGAGAGGAAAAAATATTTAAAAATAGGATTTATAAAAGCACTTGAATATATGTATCTCGTACCAATTATAAAGGAGCTGAAAAGGGATTATAATGTTGTATTAAAAACGTATAATAATGGTATAGAAGTTTTGAAAGGATTGGTTAACAACAATATTGATTTGGCAATAGCTCCATTACCTACGGTTATACTATTCAGCATAATATATAAAGGTATTCTAAAACCATTATCTCTTGGAAGCATAGGAGGGAGTTATTTTATAACTAAAGCAGGTTTCAATTTAAGAGAGGCTGAAAAAATTAGGTTAGGAACAACACCATTATCTTCGATGGAGCAATTTTCCATGAGAATTCTTGAAAT
>JALUTC010000075.1 GCA_027058345.1 archaeon
TCCCCAAAAATCGTCCTAATTCTAATCTCGTTGGATGCAACAACACAAGTTTCAGAAAAGGATAGTAAAAATGAGTTAATGAATAATATTAGTAAAAGGGCAAGATATTCAAACATTTATTCTTTTTTCTCTTCGATCAATACCGCATTAACAACACCATCCTGACCAGGTCTCGAAGTTACAACTGCTTTTCCTATCTCTGTCATTATTATCGTTCCTTTTGTTATTATACCTCTCTTAGACCACTCCCTATTTGAAGGATTTTCGACAACACTCAATATCTTTACCTTTTTCGTAACATTATTCTTCTTATCTGTTACATTTGCATACATTACTTGAACAGCTCTAACCTTTCTTCCACCACCCTTTGTTCTTATTATCTTCCTCTTCTCTTCGCCAATCCTTGTCTCTGTTGGCTCTCTGTGAAGTTCATACTTCCTTCTTTTTCTATGAGGCTTTCTCCTACCACCTGTAATCTTTCTCTTAATTCCAGGCCATATAGCCATAAAGAAAATTTAAAATTTTTTTATTTTAAAATGATCGAAGTAATTATAGAGAGGGAAAGGAAATACATTGCAAACACGTATAAAAGGTTTAACGTTGCATTTATAAAAGGAGAAGGTGTTTTCTTATACGATATAAATGGAAAAAGATATTTGGACTTCTTATCTGGGATAGCTACGGTAAATTTAGGACATTCGAACGAGTACATAATAAATAAGGTATGTGATCAAATAAAAAAGATTGTCCATACATCAAACCTGTTCTATATAATACCTCAGATAGAATTGGCAGAAATTTTATACAAAATATCAAACGGATACAAAAGTTTCTTCTGTAATAGTGGTGCAGAAGCTGTTGAATCTGCAATAAAACTTGCAAGAAAGGCAACTAAAAAGAGAGAGATAATCTCTGCATATAACTCATTTCACGGAAGAACTTTGGGAGCATTATCTGCTACGGGTCAAGAAAAGTATAAAAAGCCATTCGAACCATTAGTTCCAGGATTTAAACATGTAATGTTTAACGATGTGGACGATTTAAGAAGGAAAATTTCAAAAGATACGGCTGCAGTAATTTTAGAACCAATTCAAGGAGAGGGTGGTGTAATTGTTCCTGATTATGATTATTTAAGAGAGGTTAAGGAAATATGCGAAGAATATAATGCACTTCTAATTCTCGATGAAGTACAAACAGGCATGGGAAGATTGGGAGAATTTTTTGCATACATGTATTACAAGGTTGAGCCAGATATTTTTTGTCTAGCAAAGGCTTTAGCAAATGGATTTCCAATAGGAGCAATGCTGGCAAAACCTGAAATTATGGATAAATTTGAACCTGGAGATCATGCATCAACTTTTGGAGGAAACTTTTTATCATGTGTAGCTGCCAAAGCAACAATCGAATATATTATTAAAAACAATGTTTTAGATAATGTGAAAAGAATTAGCAAATATTTATTCAAAAAGCTGGAAGAAATTAAAGGTTACGAAATAGTAAAGGAGATTAGAGGTGTAGGATTAATGATTGGGATAGAATTGAAGAGAAATATTTGCAGAAAAGTTGCCGAAAGATGTTTGGAAAAAGGTCTCGTTGTAGGAATTTCGCACGAAAATGTTTTAAGATTGTTACCACCATTAATAATTAAGGAGGAACATGTTGACCATGCAATAAATATTCTGAAAGAAGTTCTTGAAGAATTTTCAGACAAAGTATAATTCGAGATCTAAATCTCTTGACATCTTCTTAAGCATATCCTTATACTTTCCTTTAACTTTTTTATCTGCAAGAATAATATTTGCATTGGACTTTTCCAAAGCATTTTTTACAATTTCTTCGTTAATATTTTCAAGATAATATTTAGGTAGGAAGTGTCCTATCGCAAATTCTGTATCGAGTTGAATCTTTGTAAACTTTTCCGAATAGTGATTACTACCAATCGCTATCGCATTTCTATAATTCTTTGGTTTCTTTTTTAACACTCTTAAAGCCGCCTCTGAAATGACTTTTACAGCAGATTCATCTCTCCATGCACTCTCATCGCTACCTATTTCTACGAAAAATATTGGAACATTGACTATTGGTCCGTGGTGTGTTCCTTCAATAGATATTTTATAATTGCAACCAAGTTCGTAAGCAACGTTATATATTTCATTCAAGAATAACTTCATATAACTTGGACAGCATTTTGACAAGAGATTTTTCGATACATCACCAGTTGCATGAACCGTGAAACATTTTTCACCACTTTTACTTGCATGTCTATACAATATTGCGACGAAATCTATATCATTTCCCACACTTTCAAACTCTTCCGTTAATTTTTTATTCGAAAGAATTATAAATGAATCTTCACTTATCCTTTCAATTCTATTTTTCAACCCAAGCTTTTCCTTCAAATATTTATAAATGTTGTAACTTGCAATATCTTTTTCAGAAGTTAAAAGAATCTTCATAAAAAATATATGGGACATTACAAAGAAATTTGTAAATTTATAGTTGAAAATATATTCGAAACAAATATAAGCAGGGTTTTAAACAACTTCGTAAAATTTTTCAAAGAATTACTCAAATGTGAAATGGTAAATATTATAATTAAAAGAGAGAATACATTCCTATATATTTATAAGGAGTTTGATATCCCAGATAAATTATTACAAGGAGAATTTGAAACTAAAGAAATAAAGGATAAGAATGTCTTAATTTATAAATATATTGAAAAGGATACAAATTTCGAAATAATTCTCATGCTTTCAAATTACAAATATTATAATTTAGAATATATAAGGATATTGTCCAAGGCTCTCCTTCAAGTATATAAAAAGAATTACATACATGTTAAAGATTTGGAGGAGCTCGAATCTCATATAAGTTATACAACAGATGTTCTTGTAAATTTGAGAAAAAGTATTTATAAATTGCTCAAGTTTGCACAAGATGTTATAAATGGCATAATCTATAAAAAAGAACCAACCAGTTATCTCCCGGTAGATAGAATAATGTTCTTAAAGGAAATATTTAAGGAAATTGTGTATGTATACATATATGTTAAGACAGAATTTGGAAAAAATATATTACATTACGATTTTTCAGAAGGAGCTTATAAAGGGGAAGATGTAATGCTCAACGAACTTATAGAGAAGTGTAGCATTGAGAATAGAATTGTATATAAAAAGGATGTCGGATATGTTAAAGAAATATTAATTTATAAGAGAACATTCAATAAGAATAATTTTATATCTCTCCTACTTGGATTTGAAAAAGAATTAAAGGAAAAGGAAGTTATAAATTTGTTGGTAAGCTTCTTCGCAATATTATTCGAGTTAGAAATGGTTTATAGAAAGTATTTGAATGATTTGAACAAAATAAACGAGCTTAAAACATTTTTAATAAATAATATTGCTCATGAAATGCTTACACCAGTAACAATAACAAAAGATTTGTTGAGAATATCATTGGAAGAAAAAGACTTGAATAGAAAAAACCTTTTAATAGAAAGGGCTTACAACTCAGTTATAAGGCTTAAGAATATAATAGAGAAGGTTGTAAAGTTTGTTGAAATATTTAGAGGAAGAGATATCTTCGAATTCGAACAAATAAATATAAACGATATTATATTAATTGTTCTTAAAGAGTATGAGGCAATAATTAGAGAAAAGAGATTGATCGTTAATCTTAACTTAGAGAAAATTCCCGACATATTAGGAAATTATTCAATGTTGAAAATTGCTATAAGAGAGTTGATAGACAATGCTATAAAATTTAATAAAGTGGGAGGTAAGATAGAGATAAGTACATCTGAAAAGGATGATAGCATCTTTATTAAAATATCCGATACTGGAGTAGGAATTGAAAGAAATAAAATCGACAAATTATTCGATTTGTTTTCTCACATGGAAAGGTATGAAACTAAAAAATTCCCAGGAATAGGAATTGGATTAGTTTTGGTTAAAACTATAATCGAATATCATAATGGAGAGATATTGATAAAATCTGAACCTGGAAAAGGTACGGATGTTATAGTTGAGTTGCCAAAGAAAATAAAATTTGAAATGTAACTACCTAACCCTTACCAGTTAATATTAAATACGTACCTAAAATTATAAATAATATACCTATTAATAATCTTGGAGTAACATTCTCTCCAAGAAATATTATCGAAAATATTGCGGCGAAAAATGGATACAAAGAAGTTAAAGGAATAACTCTTGATACTGGTGCAAATTTCATTGCAAAGTAATATATTATCCCTGCTAAACCTCCTGCCAATAAACCAGCAGTGAATAAATATAATGCCGATACCTTATCTATCTGTACCTGTTTCATCTTTAACATATATAGAAAAATCATGAACATAAATACAAACGATCCCATGCTTCTAACAAAATTTCCTACGAATGGATGTACGTTTAATATTCCAAGCTTGTCCAATATAGGTACAAATCCCCAAATCATTGCTACAATAATTGCCAATATCTCCCCTTTCATATCAAAACACCTTTTATCTTAGCTACCAATTGCACATCCTTGTCTCCACGTCCAGATAGGTTTATTATTATAATATCGTTCCTATCAAATTTATCGTAATTTTTTAACAACCAAGCAATCGCATGTGCTGATTCTAATGCAGGAATTATCCCTTCCTTTTTTGATAAATATTCAAACGCATATAAAGCTTCCTCATCCGTTACATAATAATATTTTGCTCTACCAATTTCTCTAAGCAATGCATGTTCTGGGCCAACGGCAGGATAATCTAATCCTGCTGCTATTGAATGCGTATCCTTTATCTGCCCATATTCATCCTGTAAAACATATGTATATGTTCCATGAAGAACTCCTTCTCTACCTGCAGCAAATCTCGCAGCATGCTCACCAGTTTCTATACCTTTTCCACCTGCTTCAACTCCTATCAATTCGACGCTACTATCATCTAAAAATGGATAGAATATTCCTATCGCATTACTTCCTCCACCTACGCATGCGATTATTGCATCTGGCAATCTACCTTCAAATTTTAATATCTGTTCCTTTGTTTCTCTACCTATTATGCTTTGAAAGTCTCTTATCATCATTGGATATGGATGTGGTCCTAAAACAGAGCCAAGTAGATAGTGAGTCGTTTTAAGATTTGTTATCCAATCCCTTATTGCTTCGTTTATTGCATCCTTTAGTGTTTGACTACCAGAATATACCTTTGAAACCTTTGCTCCTAATAATTCCATTCTAAACACGTTCAGTTTTTGCCTCTCATAATCTTTTGCACCCATATAAATTTGGCACTCCATTCCAAATAATGCTGCTGCTGTTGCAGTTGCAACGCCATGCTGTCCAGCACCAGTTTCTGCGACTATTCTTCTTTTTCCCATTTTCTTCGCAAGCAATGCCTGACCGATTGTATTATTAAGCTTATGGGCACCTGTATGTAATA
>JALUTC010000076.1 GCA_027058345.1 archaeon
CTTTATCCGTGGATAATCTTTAGTAAAGAAACATACTAAGTATCTTGGGTGTTCCTTATTGTGTATCGGTCTTCTACCTTTCGTCGTAATCTCATAGACCTTGTTTTCATCTTCTTCATACTTAAATTTGTCTCTTGTTTCACTATCATATGATAATAATGCATTAGGAGATACAATTTCCTGATATTTCTTCCTATGAGTCTCTAATTTCTCTTTTTCTGTAATATAAAAGTCATAAAATTCTATAAAATCCATCGTTTTTCTAAAGACTTCAACAGCAGTGATTGTCCCTTCTTCTCTTCCAATTTTTATTTTTCCAGTTGGGGATATTAATCTTTCTTGTATCATTTCGTCCAATTGTTCATTATCTATAGGTAATTGAATTGGTATTGAGAAACCTTCTAATTCAACTTTTAATGTTATATTACCAAGGGATTCCCAGCTTATATAATATGGATCAATCTGCCAAAAATCTGCATGAGCCTTACTCCACCTTCTACTATATTCAAAAGCTGAAAATGTGATTTTACCGTTTTCATCTCGTATTATTGCAGCTCTTAAAACATTTTTGGGGTGTAATATCAACTTTACAGAGTAAATCTTATCTTTGACCTCTGCTAGTGAAGGATCTTTTTTGCAATGTAAAAGAAGCATAACATCCTTTAGTAACAGTAATCCAACGATGAGTCTGTATCTCTCCCTAGACCTTGAATATAGCGAACTTCTGAAAGCATCAAGTAAACTCTCTACAGCTTCCTCTTCTACATCCGGATAACTTGCTCTGATTTTATTTATCCATTTTTTAACAGTGGATATTTTAGGATGAATTTCGCTGAAAAGCAATTTCTTACCTATTATTTTTGATTCCAAATTTCTAATAACTTCTCTAATACTTGGGTCATGTTCTATTTCATAGAAATTCATTTTATCTTCGTCAGTATCTTTCGGATTGAATGCATATTTTTCCCAGAAGTATATTTTGTTGACTGTCATTAGTTCCCCCTACTGCTTAGTCATATGTGATTTAATTTTTTCTATCACTCTTAATTATATATCTTTTTATCATGTCCTAGTGAATTATAAATTTTGACCTTTTCATTTTATCCCCTTCAACACATAATACGGTCTATAAACCACCTCAAACTCACACCGCTCTGCAGGATTTCTTATTATTCTTAGCTCAGGCTTATCTAGCGCATTTTCAACAATGTAAAGATAGTAAGTGTCTCCATAGAATTTCGCAGCTTTGTATTCATTTTCTGTTAGCGTAAGTTCGTGCATTTTATTTTTAAAAGATTTTACTTCAATACGTCTTATTTCATTCTCTCCCTTGCTTTCTATGTCATATCCCCTTCCATCTGCTGATACATCTTTTGGTATTCTATCTTCTTGCATTTCATGTGCCATAACGTAATCCATACCTGCAAGCTCCACTTCTTTTTTAAGTTTCCATAGTTCAGGATTAAACTCCTCAATATCTTCCTTAACCTTTCTTTCAATTTCTATTCCTGCACTTTCAGCTTCTTCTGCTATGGCTTCAAGCACCTTGCTGAGGTCAGAAATAG
>JALUTC010000077.1 GCA_027058345.1 archaeon
GTTCCATCCGAGTGTCTAAATCTTATTCCATTAAATTCCGGTGGGTTATGGCTAGCTGTGACGTAAGCTCCGGAATCGTAATCTCCAGAGAATACCTCGAAGTTGAACAATGATATTGGTAAGAGATCGGAGTAATATACTTCTATTCCTGTTGAGGCTAATCCTGATATGAATGCTTTTTGTAAAACGACGCTGCTCGTCCTATTATCTCTTGCAACAAATACCTTTGAACCATCTTTCAAGAATGTTCCATATGCATATCCAATTCTTACAGCGATATCTGGTGTTAAATCTTTTCCAAAGATACCTCTTATATCATATGCTCTAAATATATGTTCTACTTCTTTGTACATAAAAAAAATGAAAATGAAATAATTGAAAATTTGCTATGATTATGATTTTAGATCTTTTTTGAACGATTTTTCATAAGCAAATGCCTTTGTATATATTACTTTTTCTATTTTAACATTGGTTGGCGTTAGGATTAAATAATTTGAATCATTTAACTTTGCTATATCTCCTTTTATTTTTTTAGTTAGAGATTTGAATTCCTTTTCTAAAATTATTCTTTCCTCTCTATCAACGATATCGTTAAGATTTACAACAATTATATAACCACGATATAATTCCTTTGAAACTCTTTCAATATCACTGTATCCTCTTATTTTTATAGCTTTTATTCCTTTTATCTCAACCCTTTCCTTCACCTTTTCCTTTATATCAACTATTGCATAATCTCTTAAACTTCTTTTTTCATCCTCTTCTTTTTGTCCCATTTTCAACAACTTTTTAAACATAATATCACCTCTAACGAATATTAACGTTTTTATTCATATATATATTTATTTAATCAGGGGAATTTTTCCTTCATTTCTATGGAGAAGTCATTACCATGGACAGAAAAATATAGACCAAAAAGATTGAGTGAAATCATTGGTAATAGAGATGCAATTATAACATTGAGGAAGTGGATTTTAGAATGGAAGGAAGGTAAACCAAAACATAAAGCAGTTTTATTATATGGCCCTCCTGGTGTTGGAAAGACAAGTGCTGCATATGCAATTGCAAATGAATTTGGTTACGATAAAATAGAATTAAATGCTTCAGACACAAGAACATACAAAATATTGAAGAGAATTGTTGGAATGGCTTCGATTTCGAAATCACTCTTCGATGAAAGGAAGGTAATAATTTTGGATGAGGTTGATGGTTTGAATGCTAAGGAAGATATTGGTGGGGCTAAGGCTATTGAAGAGATAATTGAAAAAACGATGCAACCGATAATTCTCATAGCAAACGATGCGTTCTCTCTACCAAAATCTTTAAGAGATAAGGCATTAATGGTAGAGTTTAAAAAGTTGTCAACAACAGATATCGTTAAAGCGTTGGAAAACATTTGTAGGAAGGAAGGGATAAGATATGACATAAAGGCATTACAAATAATAGCAAATAAAGCTCAGGGAGATTTAAGATCTGCAATAAATGATTTGGAAGCAATTGCCATTGGAAAAAAGGAGATTACAATTAAGGATGTCGAAGTTATATCCTATAGGGACAGGCAGA
>JALUTC010000078.1:0-4023 GCA_027058345.1 archaeon
GCAGGAAGAGCGAGAGGAAAAAAGGGATCGATAACAATGATGCCAATATTAACAATGCCTGGAGATGACAGGACACATCCAATACCAGATTTAACAGGATATATAACAGAGGGACAAATATTTTTATCTAGAGAATTACATAGAAAGGGAATATATCCTCCAATAGATCCATTGCCAAGCTTATCAAGACTTATGAAGAGTGGTATAGGTCCTGGAAGAACTAGAGAGGATCATGCAAACGTCTCAGATCAATTATATGCAGCATATGCAGAAGGAAGAGACTTAAGAGATTTGGTAGCAGTTGTTGGTGAAGAGGCATTAACTGATAGGGATAGATTGTACTTAAAATTTGCGGACGAATTTGAGAGGAAATTTATAAATCAAGGATTTTACGAAGATAGACCTATAGAAAAAACATTAGATATCGCATGGGAATTATTATCAATGCTTCCTGAAAAGGATTTGAAGAAAATTAAGCCTGAATATATAAGGAAGTATCATCCAAAATATAGGAAGCAGCAGGCATAAATTTTAATCTCTTTGGTGATGCCTATGATTGGTGTAGCATTAACGAGAATGGAACTTCAAAGGTTGAAGAAAAGGCTCAAGCTCGCAAAGAAGGGACATAAGTTGTTGAAGGAAAAGAGAGATATTTTGATAATGGAATTCTTCAATATTTTAGAAAAAGCGAGGAATTTAAGAGAAGAAACTGAAAGAAAGGTTCAAGAAGCGTTTAAATCATTAATATTATCTGAAGCATATCATGGAGTTTCATTTATTGAGAGAATCTCTCAAGAAGTTGGTAAGTTGGAAAAGATATCCGTAGCATATAAAAATATAATGGGAGTTAAGGTTCCAAGTTTTAAGCTAGAAGATACAAGACGTAATTTATTGGAAAGAGGTTATGAAATATATTCAACATCATTAACAGTGGATGATACAACTAGAAAATTTGAGGAAGCTTTAAGATATGTTATAAAATTGGCTGAAATTGAAAAGTCTCTATTTCTATTAGCTGAAGAAATAAAGAAAACAAAGAGAAGAGTAAATATATTGGAAAAGAGAGTTATACCAAATTTGGAGTTAATGATAAAATTCATACAGATGAAACTGGATGAAATGGAAAGAGAGAATTTCATGAGATTGAAGAGGATAAAGTCAATAATAGAGAAAAAGGGAAGGTAATTAAGAAGGAGAAATTTTTAATATTTCTTTATATAATTCCTTTATCGTTTCTATCAAACTCGATTTTCCTTCTTCAATTTTATCCATTTTTTCTAATAATCTTGCCGTTCTTTCTTCATTAACAAATTCTTTAAACCTTTCATATAAGAATTTGCTTATCATTCTTCCAATTCTATTTGGTATTAAGACGTTCTTAACTCTTTCGGTATATTTCCTCTTTATCTTTTCAACAATCGTTGCATATGTTGATGGTCTTCCTATTTTTTTATTCTTCATTTCTTGTATTATAGCAGAGTCCGTATACAACGGTTCCTTAGGTATACTTTTGAACCTAATATTAATAATTTCTAATTCTCCCTTTCTAGGTTCAGTATCAATTCCCTTGTATTCTCTTAATATTTCATTAAAACCATTGTCTATAATTTTTACAAGGATTTCCTTTTCGTCCAATTTTTTGTTCTCAAAATATATTGCAACCTTTGCAAGTTTTACTCTCATTGGTTTCATTTGACTTGCTATGAATCTTCTGAATATTAAATCATATATTTTGTAATGATTTTGAGTTAAAACTATTTGTAATTGTATTAACCCTGCCTGAACATTTTCTCTAAGCTCTTCGGCATCAATTGGTTTCGTTGGTCTTATACATTCGTGAGGCCCTTCCTGATAATAACTTCTAGGCTCGTAGTATTCTTTTGCAAATTCTTCGGAGAATTTCATCGAAAGGTAATCTCTAGCCAATTTCTGCCCAACCTCTGATACTGTTGTACTTGATGTTCTATGGTATGTTATTAAACCAGATTCGAATAATTCCTGAGCTATTTTCATGACAACTTCAGCTGACAAATTAAATCTCTTACAAGCTTCTTCAAGCAATGTTGCGGTAATGAATGGTGGTTCTGGATATTTATCTCTTTCATATATATCTTCAACAATTACCTTTATCGAATCCTTGTTCTTTCTTAAATATTTTGAGACATTATTTTCATCGATTCCTATTATTTCTGAAATTTTCTTCTTAGGAATTTTTGTGACAATTTTTCCAATTTCCGTTTCAATTTCAATTCTTAGATGATCCTTTTTCATGTATTCTTCATATCTTTCAATAATCCACTTTAGAACAGGCGATTGAACCCTTCCTGCAGATAGCCATTTTATGTCGAAGTGTCTTTGTAATTTTCTACTTAAACTTAATCCAACCCATGCGTCCTCGACATGCCTTGCTATTTGCGCTTTAAGTAAATTTTCATCGAATTCCTCCGGATTATTGATGGCTTCGAGTAATGCTTTCTTTGTTACTTCGTGGAATCTTATTCTTCTTATTTCCTTATTTAAGAATGATTCTATTACAAATTTTACATCAAATGCAATCTTTTCTCCTTCAGCATCTGGATCGGTTGCTACGTATATTTTATCCACTTCTGCAGCTAATTTTATCAAATCTTTAATTATGCTTTCTTTCCCCTCAATCAATTTGTAACATGCTTCTAGTGTTGAATTATAATATCTTGCACCAAATATATATCCATCCTTTTTTTCTATATCTAAGTCAAATATATGCCCCATTGTCGCGAATGTTGTTATAAGTTTATTTCCATATACTACCTCGTAGCAATTTCCTCTCCTAATTGCTTGTCCGAAAAAGTTTGCAATAGTTTTTGCCTTTGTAGGGGATTCGACAACGATTAGTATTCTATCGAATTCTATATCCCTTCCATATTTTAACCTTCTTGTCTCTTCTATTTCTTTTAATATCTCTTCGATATTCCTTTTCTTTAAATCTTCAAAAGATACATCATATAAGGATAATTTTCTTCTAAAGTCTTCAAATTCTTTTTCATTGTCAACGAGAACAATACTTAAGCCTTTTGTTAATCCTGCTAATGTTAATCTACTAGCTCTTCCCGAGGCTTGTATATATGCAAATGCATCATATCTTTTAATTTCATCCTTCTTTTGATACTTTCTAATATATTCCAAAGCTTTAACTATTAAATTAAGTAAGTATTTTTCAATGTCATTTAGTTCCTGATTCTTCAATATTTTTCTCTTAATATTTTCGAATGTAATTTCTCTAAAGTTTGCCAATCTGTTTATAAATCTTCCCAACTCTATCTTTTCTCTTCCTTTTAATTCTTTTAGAGAATCTCTTAAAGCGTATAATATTCTTGTTAATGTTAAGCTTTCGTACGATTCCTCATCGGATAGTATTTCTCTCAATGAGTTTATAACATCGCCTCCTATTTTATTTGAAATCTCCTTTAACTTCTTTATATTTATCCTATCGTATGGTAAGTCATAGAATATAACATATCTTAATGCTGTTGGTAAATCTATTCCTCTAACCAAGCTACTTCTTCTAGAATTTGTCGATACCAATATTTCTATCAATCCATTTTCAAATGCTTTGAATTTTCTCTTACTTGTTGTTTCGTAGCTTTCAACATTGAAACCATACCTGTCTAAAACATCTACAATTTTATCTATGTTCTCTCTCTTAGCATATATAATGCAACCGCTTCCCAATGCTTTAATTATATTTAAAACGACTCTATCTTTATCAGATAATTCTATATTGTCTTCTTCCTGATAATCCTTTAGGAAAATTATTTGTATATTTTTAAATTTATATCTATAGTTATATCTTACAATTTCGTCAAAAATCTTCAACCTCTCATCAATTTTAACATTTAGTTCTGGAAATATCTCTTTTAATTTTTTTCTCCAGGATTTGAAATCTATTGTATCTAAATCTATGAATAATTTTATATTTTTTTCATTTCTTAACCTTTCCAAATCTCTTTTAGTTTTTATCACATTTTTTCCTTCAAATTCATC
>JALUTC010000078.1:4033-5407 GCA_027058345.1 archaeon
TCCTTAGATAATATATAAGAATTCTCATCAGCTAATGCATTTACGACAAGTTTTTTATTTCGAGTTTTAAACACGAAGCTATATCCAAGTAAGAATTTCAGAATATATCCTATGGATTTTTCTCCAAGAATTTCAACAAGCTTCTTATATCTATCATAATCTATTCTTTTCTTTAATATATCTTCGAGATCGATTTTGAAATCCTTTAGATATGTATCATCTATATTTCTAACGGTTACTGCTCGTGATCCAACATCGAATCCAAGTATTAAGTTTAAGATGATTATTCTCCTTGTCCTTCTAGTAGTTGTTGAGAAACCAGAAACTATTATCTGCTTACCTCTTTTCAAAATTTCTTCCCTTATTTTCCTCAAATCTTCTTCTATTAATCTTATTTCTTGTTCCTTAATTTCTACTTCTTCATCAAGCTTTCTAATTTCCTCTCTTATCTTTCTCATTTCCTTTAAATGTTGTACATATTTTATAAAGTATTGGTATAAATCTTTATATTTTCCGAGAATCTCATCTCCTTCTATTTTTTCCATTAAAACTTCTTCGGGATATTTTTCGGCAATCTCTCTTAATCTTTTCCTAACTTCTTCATATTCCTCATTAACCTTATTTCTTATATTTCTCATCAAGGATATGTTCTTTCTATGTATTTCGTATAATTTTCTTTCCAAATCCTCCTTTCTCCTATTTATCTCTCTCTTAAATTTTTCATTCTCAACTCTTTTCCTAGATAATTCTTCGAACAATTCTTCCGCTCTTTTATAATGTTCATGAATCCTCAACATTTTTAAAACTGTGTCTATACTTTTGCTAGATTTTAAAAATCCGTCGACATCATCTATGAAAGCAATGTCTATTTCCTTATTTTCAAAAATGCTTGGATTTCTTGCAACGGAAATACTTGTAGTTACAATAATATCTGCATCCGATATGTCATCCTTTCTCTCCGCATGATATTCCGCTATTTTTTTATTCACGATTTTTCTCAACCTTTCAGCCATCTGCATCGCGAGTGTTGTCGTTGGAAACAATATTAATGATTTCTTACCATTTTTTGCCGCATACGCTGCAAATAATAGAACTGATGTTGTTTTCCCAGAACCTGTGGGTGCGAGCATTGCAAAGCTTTCATTTTTTAAAAATCTTCTTGCCCAAACTTGTTGCAGTTTCCATGGTTTTATGTTAAATGGTTTGAAAATATCATCAATCTTTTTATCTATTTCCAACTCTTTCAAGATTTCTTTTCTCAATTCTTCCGATGTTATTTGCTTCTCTACTTTTTCACTTCCATTCAGTTTCTTCACAACTAATTTATATTCTATCATATTTAATCTTTAATCTTAATTATTTTCTTACTTAATA
>JALUTC010000079.1 GCA_027058345.1 archaeon
TTTAAGGTCAAGAAAATTAATTGTCGAGGCTGTTCTAAAAGAAGTTGCCACGAAAGATGATATAGAAAGACTTAAAAATGATTTGAAAGAGTACGTTAATGTTAAGGTTGAAGGTTTAAGAAATGAGATAAGAGGATTAGAGAAAAGGCTTGAGATGCTTACGAAGTTTATGCTTGGAACATTTATAGGCATAATTTTAACCCTTGTATCCATAATCTTAACGAAGTTCTTATGAATTAATTCGATAAAAGTATTAATATTTATTTTCTAACTGATTTATAATTCTTTCGAATTTCTCGGCACTTTTATCCCAGCTAAATCTCCTAGCCCATTTGATTGCATTTCTGCTTAATGTCCTTCTTAAATTATCATCCAACAATATCTTAATTATAGCCTCGGCTAAAGCTTTGGGATTACAATCAACGAGCAAACCATTGTAACCATGTTTTATCGAATCCCTTAAACCAGGTACATTATAACCAACTGCAGGAGTTCCTAAAGCATTTGCATCGGTAACAACTTGCCCCCAGCCCTCTCTTACTCCAGGAACGGCAATAATCCAAGCACGTTTAACAAGTTCATCCTTTAGCTCCTTTTTTAGATAGCCGAAAAATTTCACATCTTTAATATTTTTTCTTTCGAGTATTTTTCTCATATAACCATCACCAACCATCCATAACTCTGCATCTTTAATTTCTCGCTTTATTATTTCAAACGCTTCAATTACATCCTGTGGCTTTTTTGCCTTCTTCATTCTACCAACAAATATTATAGTTGGCTTATCAGATTTCTCAGGGATTTTATTAACAGGTGTTACATTTAATCCGTTGTATACAACATGAACACATTTAAAACCTAAACGTTTAAGATCTTTAGCCGTAGAATTAGAGACTGTTATTGTTGGTATATTAACGTAATTTTTTAACCACATGTTTTCAAGTATATAATAACCTACGAAACTTATTGGAAATGGTGTTTCATAGAACCAGAATTCTCTTGCTAGTTGATGTATCAATGCAACAATCTTACATCTATCGATATATTTCGGTGTTAAAAATGGTCTCGTATTTATTTCATCGATTATTAAATCGTATTCCTTGGAATGACGTTTACAAAACCTTTCTGCCTTTTCATATACGGTATATTTTCCTCCCAATCTTATAATCTTAACACCATCTATGACTTCTACTGTTTTACAATTTTCAAATTTAGATGTGATAAGGGTTATCTCGTAACCTTTCCTCACCAATCTCTTTGCAATCTCATGTGTATATATTTCAGCTCCACCAGCTTCAGGATTTTTTATATCTCTCCAATTTAACCAAAGAATTTTCATATTTTTCTAAGAATATAACCAATTAAAACCGATGCCACAAATAGATTTAGTGCTGCATAAATCAATGCATGTATAAGATTTAAATTTGAAAGAATATATCCAAAAATATAAATATTCAATGATACACCAATTCCTGACAAAAATCCTATGCAACCTAATGTTGTTCCCAAAAATTTTTTGGGAACTATCTCTCCCAATAGTGCTTGTATTCCAGG
>JALUTC010000080.1 GCA_027058345.1 archaeon
TAGGAATGCTATGGGTGAATTAATAGAGTTTGATGAACTTAGTTCAGGTGAAAAGGATGCTATAACTCTAATTTTTCCCCTAATATATTTCATCAAACTACAAAAAATTTTACTAAATAATAAATTATCGAAAAATATTCTCGTACTTATAGATGGAATTGAAGAATATCTACATCCAGCTTTACAAGAGAAGGTAATTAACTATATTCGCAGATTATTAAATGAAGCTAAAGGACTAAATGTGAAGGTTATTATAACTACACATTCTGAAGCAGTGTTCAGTATAGCACGCGCTGATGAACTCTATGTATTACTTCCACGAAATATTATCAAAGATGGTGAAAATCAGTTAGTAAAGGTAGCTGAAAAACCAGAAGTGCTAGATACACTAATAAATCTATTAGGATTTCCAGCTTTAACATCCGGAAAACCGATACTTTTAGTTGAGGGAAAGGACGATTATAATATAATTAAAAAGTGGTTTCCTGATATAGAAAACTATTTGGCATTAGTACCAGTAGGTGGTAAGCCTGCAGTCTACAACTTAGTTGAAGCAATAAGAATTTTAAATAAACTATTCCCACAGTCACCTATTTTGAAGCGTATAGAGTTATATGCAATTATTGATAGGGATTTAGTTTTTAAACATAATCAAGTCGCCAAGTATGGAGATAAAGTTCAGATACATGTACTGCCCGTCACATGTATTGAAAATTTACTAATTAGAGATTTTAAGGCGCTATTAAAGGTTATTGAAGATCTTGTAGATGAAAGAATACGTAAAAAATATAATCTTTTCGACGAGGAAAGTGTTAGAGACTTTTTATCAAGAATAGTGATGGAGGATAAAGAAATAATAAGTCACGAAATTAACAGAAGGTTAGAATATAGAATAAATAAAATTACTGAAAGACTAAGAGAGTTAGCTAGGGAAGTAGCAATGTGTGATAACGAAACAGAGTGCGAGAGAATTATAAATACCTGTAATGAAATCCTACGAAAAGCTAAAGAGCTTCATAAAGAAATAGAGAATAAAGTAAAAGAATTAGCATCAGATCTTGATAGAGCAATATATGAATTTAATGGGAAGTTTATACTAAATAGAATAGCTCATTATCTTCAGATAAAAGCTAATACGCTTAAGCTAGCCTTGGCGAGTAAGCAAAGAGATATGCAACGTATACCTAATGAAATAAAAGAGTTTTTACTTAAAATAATGAAAAGGAACTAAGCTCCTCCTGAACGATTAATTTTTCTTAAATACTTGATTGTATTCCTATTTCTCCTTAGAGTACTTACGCGCCTAACTCTTTAATCGCTACCCAAGGTTACAAAGAAATGTGTAAAGGCAGGGACAGTACTTAAGGATTTTCTGCTTTATTTTATGATCATCAGAGCATGTTTTAAACCAGCTAGTAGTATAAATGTTTTCAGTTCAGTGATTGCATATTGTATCAGTTTATTTGATATAATTCCCTTTAGACACTTTCTCTGATCTTTATTATTTATGTGAGGATTTATTAAGGTATTGATTAACAGAGTTAAGATA
>JALUTC010000081.1 GCA_027058345.1 archaeon
GAATATCTTAAGATGTTTATATACCTAGTAATATCCTTTGTGTTTGCCCTAATATCTATATTAATACCAAAAATTTTTGGACATAGAAGATATGAACCGGAAAAGTCAACACCATATGAATGCAGTATACCACCGTTTGGCGATGCAAGAGTTCAATACGATGTCCAATATTATCTATTTGCATTATTATTCGTATTGTTCGATATCGAGGTCGTCTTATTATTCCCGTGGGCTTTAATATTCAAAAGTTTTCCAAATTTATTTTTTATTTTAATTGAAGGTTTAATATTCATAATAATATTGCTCATAGGATTAGCATACGCTTGGAAAAAGGGTGCCTTATCATGGAGGGCGTGATATTACTAACAACAGTTAAAAAATTTAGAGAGTTTGCAGAAAGAATTCTTCTTAGAGAAGCTAGGTTACGTAGCCTCTGGCCATTAACGTTTGGTCTTGCTTGCTGTGCTATTGAAATGATGGCAGCAGGTGCTTCGAGATTTGATGTATTTGAAAGATTTGGAATGTTGTTCAGAGCATCTCCTAGACAAGCGGATTTGATGATAATCGCCGGCACTGTGACAAAGAAAATGGCTCCAAATATTAAAAGACTGTATGAACAAATGCCAGAACCGAAATATGTAATGGCTATAGGAGAATGCGCAATATGTGGTGGGCCATTCTACGATAGTTATAGCGTCGTTGATGGTGTCGATAAAATAATACCCGTAGATGTATATGTACCTGGATGTCCCCCAAGACCAGAAATGATAGCATATGGAGTCTTAAAATTGCAGGAAAAGATAAGGAGAGGTGAAATAAGAAGATGAATGAAGAAGAAATTGTTAAAAGGTTAAAGGATAGATTTGGTGATAGAATAGAAGCATATGTAAAGAGGAAGAGAAGAATTGTTGTGAAAATCGATAGAGAATTGATCATCGATGTGTCAAAATTCTTATTCGAAGAACTTGACTTTAAATTCTTTTCAACAATAACTGCCGTAGATTTTCCAGATAGGTTCGAATGTATATATCATGTATCGAGACATGATGGAATAATGATATTGCTTAAAGCAAGAATTCCAAAAAATGACCCAAAAATTAAGAGCGTTACTTCGATATGGCCAGGAGCCGATTGGCATGAGAGAGAAGCTTATGATTTAATGGGAATAATATTTGAAGGTCATCCAAATCTTAAGAGAATATTCCTACCTGAAGATTTTAAGGGACATCCATTAAGAAAGGATTTCAAATTACAGGAGGCGAGTTGGTTTTGAAGTATAAATTTGAAGGGTATGAAATCGAAGTTAGAGATAATGAATTGTTACTTAACTTGGGACCTCAACACCCATCAACGCATGGACTATGTAGACTCGTTGTGAAATTGGAAGGAGAGAAGGTAAAGGAAATAATACCAATAATTGGATACTTGCATAGAGGTGTTGAAAAAATTTGCGAAAATAGAACATATTTACAGATAATACCAATAACTGATAGAATGGATTATTTATCTGCAATGAATAATAACTTCGCATATGTAACGGCTGTTGAAGAATTACTTGGTGTAAAAGTTCCAGAAAGGGCTGAATATTTAAGAGTTATAGCTGCTGAATTGAATAGAATTGCCAGTCATTTGTTATTCATCGCAACATTTGGAATGGATATAGGTTCGTTTTCAGCTTTCATGTACGGTTTTAGAGATAGGGAAATGATTCTTGATTTATTGGAAGAAATGTCTGGTGCAAGAATGCTTTACAGTTACATGAGGATAGGTGGTGTTAAGAGGGATGTAAAAAAGGAATTCTTCGATAGATGTATAAAAGTTTTGGATAAACTTGAGGAAAGATTAAAGGATTATGAGAGATTTTTCCTGGAAAATGAATTATTCATAAACAGGACAAAAGGTATAGGTATATTAAAGCCTGAAGATGCAATAAAATTAGGTGTTACCGGACCAAACTTAAGAGCAAGTGGTGTAAAATATGATATAAGAAGAGTTGACCCATACTCTGTATATGAAAGTATAGACTTCGAAGTTATAACAGATAGCGGCTGCGATTCTTATGCAAGATTCATGGTGAGGTTTAAGGAAATAAAAGAAAGTATAAAAATTGTTAGACAAGCTATAAAGCAAATACCTGAAGGAGATATAATGGCTAGAGTTCCAAAAGTAATAAGACCTCCAGAAGGAGAAGTTTATTCAAGAGTTGAATCACCAAGAGGAGAATTAGGAGTTTACATCTATAGCGATGGAAAATCTGATAAACCTTATAGAATAAAATTCAGAGTTCCAAGCTTTGCAAACCTTTCAGCATTTCCACATTTCAATAAAGGACTTTTATTGGCTGATTTAATTGTAAGCTTTGCAAGTATAGATATTGTCTTGGGAGATATAGATAGGTGATAACATGACACTTATGGAAATTTTAATCCTAATAATTTTACCCGTTCTCATCTTAATATTTTTATCCCTTGATGTCTTATTCCTGACATGGCTTGAGAGAAAAGTGATTGCGAGAATTCAATTGAGATATGGACCAAATAGAACTGGGCCATTTGGTATTTTACAACCATTGGCAGATGCATTGAAACTTATACAAAAGGAAGATATAATACCTAGAGATGCAGATAGAACGATATTTAATTTAGCACCAATCGTGTCCTTTGTTGCGGCTGCATTACCATTTATGTTCGTTCCATTCTCAGAATACTTCCAACTCGCTTTAATAGATAACGCAATAATATTTTTACTAGCAACATCCGCACTATCCGCTATTGGAATATTACTCGCTGCATGGGGTTCTAATAGTAAGTATCCATTACTTGGAGGTATGAGAGCAATAGCTCAGGTACTAAGTTATGAAATTCCATTGGTTTTAGCAATTCTCTCTGTAATAATATTGGTTGGAAGTTTTAGTTTAATTGATATAGTTAAGTATCAAGAAGAAAACATTTGGTTAATATTTTTACAACCACTAGGCTTTTTAATCTTCTTCATATCAGGTTTGGCTGAAGCTTCAAGAGTTCCTTTTGATTTACCAGAATCTGAATCGGAACTCGTTGCTGGATTTCATACGGAATATTCTGGAATGAAATTTGCACTATTACTATTTGCAGAATATATTCATTTAATATTAATATCGATGTTAATGACATTACTATACCTTGGAGGATGGGATATTCCAGGATTGTATTATTTAGAAAGTGTTGCAAAGTCGATTGGTTATACTTTAGGATTATCAGAAAAATTATCCATAGGATTACTCCACTTTCTAATATTAATAATTAAAGTACATATTGTAATATTTTTGATACTATGGATTACAAGAGGAACATTGTTTAGGATTCGTGTATATTCCTTACCAGTACTATCTTGGAAAGGTTTGATTCCACTTGCAATGCTAAATGTAATAATAACATCAATTCTAGCAGGTGGTTTGGGATGATATTAAAATATTTAAAGAGATTGAGTCATATATTGCCATTGTTCGTAACTTTAAAACACATGTTAATGAGACCAATAACTGTTCAATATCCTGAGGAGAAAATAGAATTACCTGAAGGAACAATAGGTCTCCATTATCTAGATACAAATAAATGTATTGGCTGTGGTACCTGTGCAAGGATTTGTCCAAATAAAGCAATAAAGCTAGAAGATGCTGGTATTAAAGAAGTTAAGACACCTAAAGGAGTTATAAAGAGACCTATGAAACATCCAAGTATATTTATAGGTAGGTGCATGTTCTGCGGGTTATGTGTAGAAAATTGTCCAACGAAAGCATTAAAATTTACAACATTTTACGAAATAGCATCTTATGATAGAAAAGGACTATTCTTTTCATATAAGGAGTTATCGAAGGAGAGGAAGTGAGCATGGACGTAATATTTATACTATTGGCAATTCTTACAATAATTTCAGCGTCGATGATTTTCATCTCCAGAATAACATTTAAATCGGGACTATTTTTAGGAGTCTTCATGATAATGATCGCACTGCTATATCTTAAATTATATGCAGAATTTATAGCTGGAATTCAGATTTTGATATATGTGGGAGCAATTCTTGTATTAATTTTATTCGTTATAATGCTCGTAGGTAGAGAGGAAAGAATTTTGTCAATCAATCCATTGCGACTATTATTTTCCATTGCAATGATAATCCTAATAATATATTCGTTGTTGAAAATAAGGTTGGAAATTTCAGAGATTAAAAGATATACGATATCTGAGTTATCGAAAACATTGTTTACCAAGTATTACTTACCATTTGAAGTTGTTGCACTTGCAATACTTGCAGGGATTATTGGTAGTATATTCATTGCATTAGCAAAGGAGGGTGAAAGATGATAGAATATGTAATCCTTTCCTTCATATTAATATCGATTGCAATAATTGGAATATTGGCAACCAAAAATGTTATAAGGATTTTAATGGGAGTCGAAGTAATGTTAAATGCCTCAGCTTTAAATTTTGTTGCATTCTCAAGAATACATAATGTTCTTGGTGAAATATTTGTACTATTCATACTTATAATAGCAGCTGCAGAAGCAGCAATTGGTCTAAGTATTATTCTAATGCTTTATAAATATTATAAAACACTCGACTTGGAAAAGGTTAGAGAAATGAGGTGGTGATATGTTTTTAGAATATAGTTATTTAATACCACTATTCCCATTAATTGCATTTGTTATAATAACATTCTTTGGTAATAGATTAAGTGAAGGCGGAGGACACTTGGCAGTAATATTTTCTGGATTGTCTCTAATAGTATCTCTAGGAACAATATATGAAACTCTTAAAATGAAAGAGCCGTTCGAAATGATTTTATACGAGTGGATTCCAGGAATAGAATTTGGTATATTGATAGATAATGTATCTGCAGTAATGCTATTTGTAATATCGTTTATTGGTTTCCTTATAATGCTTTACTCTCTCGGATATATGCATGAGGATGAAAGTAAACAAAGATATTATGCAGAAATGTCTTTATTCATTTCAAGCATGTTATTAATTGCAATTTCAAATAATTTGTTACTATTATTCATTGGATGGGAACTTGTTGGACTATGTTCCTATTTATTAATAGGATTTTGGTACAGGAAGCCATCTGCATCATCTGCTGCAAAAAAGGCTATAATTGTTACAAGATTCGCAGATATCTTCTTCGCATTAGGTTTAGTTCTTACATATAATACATTTGGCACGTTAAATATATTAGATATCTTTGAAAAGCTTAACCTAGTGTATGCAGAAAACCCAGGAATAATATCATTGATCGCATTACTATTATTTATAGGTGCAGTTGGAAAAAGTTCTCAATTTCCACTACATGTATGGCTTCCAGATGCAATGGAAGGACC
>JALUTC010000082.1 GCA_027058345.1 archaeon
ACATATGGTTAAGACATTAGAGATATCTGGGACGTTTTTAATAATAGGTGTTTGGACAGCAATTATAATTATATCGGAATTTTCGATTAAACGTTTAGGATTATCTAACACTGTTATTCTTCTTTCTTTAATAATTTCTTCCACTTCCCTCTCTCTATATAAGAATTTTCCCCTTTTAATATTCTCTGAAACCTCCTTATTTATATCATATCCATAAACATCGAAGCCATGCTTTAATAAGGCTGCTGCCAAAGATGTTCCAACGTATCCAAGTCCAAAAATTCCAACCTTTACCTCCCTTTTTCTTATCGAATTTTTATCCATAATAAGTTATGCAATTCATTTCACAAATAAAAATCTAAAGACATGTTCTTAAATAATTTCTACAAGTTTTTTATTTCTAAGAGCTTTTGCATTCTCTTTAGGTAAGAGAGCAATATCATTCTTTTTAAATGGTCCATATGTTACACCATCTATCCCAACAATCTCTGGTATATCTTCAAGTGCTTTAACAACAATGTATTCGACTTCTTCCTTTTTCTTCTCCTTTTCTAACTTTTCAATTTTTTCCTCTGATTTTTCACTTCTCTTTTCTATTACTTTCGTCTCTATCTCTTCTTGTTTATATTCTGTTTCGAAAATTCTTCTCCTAAATTCTTTAAGTATATAGATTACATTTTTCATTAGTTCTTCCTCTTCCTCTGTTAAACCTTCTGGTATTGTATCATTTTCTTCCACGATTTTTATCGCCTTTTTCAGTAATTTTTCAAGCCTAATTCTATATATGTCCGAAATTATATCGTAAAGATTTTTCATCTCATTATTAAGCTTAAATATTTCATCAAGTTTCCCATTCTTTAACGCCTTCTTTAACCTTTCATCAAGTTCCTTATAGTAACGAATAAGCTTTCTATAAAAATCTCTTTCAACAGGTTGAAGATATGGCAGAGACCTTTCCCTTATATGAATATCCATTAACTCGGATAAGTTTTCCATATTTTTTATTTATTTTTTCTCGTGAAAATTTGACCTTATTTAATGGCTATCAGAGTAAAAAGGGAGGTTTGTTGTTACTGTGGTGGCTGCTCTGCCGTTTGTCCAAGAAATGCCCTCGACTTAATCGATACATATTTATATATACGGAAGGATTTATGTATAATGTGCAAAAATTGTATAAAAGTATGCCCACTGAAAGCAATAGAGGTGGTTGAATGAAATTCGATGAAGAATTCGATGTAATAATAATCGGTGCTGGGCCTGCTGGATTAAAGTGTGCATTGGAATTAGCAAAGAGAAACGTTAACGTTCTAATTGTTGATAGAAAGCAACAGATTGGAAGTCCGAAAAGATGTGGAGAAGGTTTGAGTGAAAGATGGTTCAAATATTTGGAAGATATTCCAAAGGGGAGTGATTGGATAAAGCAGAAGATAACTGGAGTTTATGTTTTCTCTCCAAGTAAAAAAATGCTCGAAATTGATACAGAAAGGATTGGTAAAATAGGTTACATTATTGAGAGACAGCAATTCGAAAAGAGATT
>JALUTC010000083.1 GCA_027058345.1 archaeon
CTATTCCTTCTATAAATTCAGGTTTTTTGCCATGATACTCAACCTCAATGATAGATTTGCATAACGCCTCAACAGGATATCCTCTAAATGACGGGACCCTAATCCGACTATCTCTACCAAATAACTTCCCAAATATACAGATTTCACCATGTAAGACGTGTACGTCGGCTTCACCGTAGACTTGTAGTGGTTTACCCGGCTCAAGCTCCACCTTCACGGTATTCATTCTAATACATATTATACACAAAGCACATAACGATAAAAAATTTTATAGTAGTAAAACATTCCGAGATATTAAGATGGAATATTTATATAACAACTGGAGACTCGGTGCACTATATTCGCAAGATTACAGTGTATCAACTGATTTTGTTAAACATATAATAAAATTGGCGGCTGACGAAAATATGAAAATCACCGCTATAGACTCTAATTATATAATTACACCAGATACTCTAGTTGGAACCCCCGAGGATAAACTAAAGAATATCACTATAATAAAGCCAGAATCCATTGCTGCGATAGGCACAGCATTAGACCAAATAATTACGTCAACAACAGAACCGAATAAAGAAACAATAATATTATTAACATCATTATATGTCCAACTCCCATACGAGATTTGGCAGATATACAACTATGACCCATTATATATAATTTACGGATTGTCAAACACAGTAAGGAGATTTAATAAATATAGAGCAGTAATTATAATCGACACCCATGCTGAGAGTGCTGAAGAAATTCCTTACAAGGATCTAATAATCAAATTAATGGACTGGACAATCATAGGCATAAATAGAAATGGGAGAGTTATATACGAAAAAATTAAGTAAACATTCTTACAGGGATAATTCAATACCTGAGATAATCTATATAAAAATAACGTATTCTAAATAACCACTCCTTTAACGATGGAAACAATGTACCACTCTATGAAGAGAAGAGAGAATAAAATAATCAAGCCTAAACTGATAAATGCTACATCTATACGACTTTTACGGATACCACTATAAATTAGATAGATACCTACAGCATAACCAATGTGGATAAATGTATATATAAAAAATTCTGTAGGCGTTTGAGTGGTTAAGCTGTCTCTAGCGACTATACCGCTAGCGCCACTAAATAATGTTGTAGCTCCACCACTAAATAAAAATACAAAAAGTATGAACACCACTGCCTTTATAATATCTGACTTATTAAGAAATTTGTATCTCTTCTTAAACCTTCCTATTTTATACTTTGTGGTGTCCTCCAGTCTCCTTAATGCTTTTACCAGCTTCTTCGTCAACATCTTTATTCAACCTCTTTAAATATTTGATTACATCTTTAATCCATTTACCTGTATACGGATTCTTCTCTAATAAATCTAGATAATTAACGTATGAAACGCCCATTCTATCTTTCCATATTGGATACTTTTTCTTGATATTTAAATATGCTTGCGTGTGGTATCTGCAGAAAGGGGGGTCGGCACTGACTGCTAGACGGTTACATAACACGCACTTCAAGCATC
>JALUTC010000084.1 GCA_027058345.1 archaeon
ATGTGAAAAACATGTTTATAGAAGCTTTAAAAATAAGGGTAAACTCTTACGATTTATTGATGATTAACGATGTAACAAAAGGGCATCTTCTTACATTATATAACAAATTTATACATGATGTAGAAACGTATAATAATTTGCATCACATGCTCAATTTCCTCATGGATTTTATAATCAATAATTTAAAAATAAAATTCTTTATATATTTAATATTGAACGATAAGATGAATGTAAAAACTTTAACCGTAAAGGTTAAGGATAAGAATATAAACATGGATTTATTTAGGGAGGTTTATCTACTCATAAATAGGGAGCAATGTAAAATGATCATGGATAATATTAAAAGCAAGGTTTCGAATTTGGAAGTTTATGAATACATGTTTAGGATAAAGTCTGATACCTATCATTTTTTCGTTGGGTATGAATATTTTAACGATGAGATAAAATCTTTAATTTCCTCATTTTTGGACTGCATTTTCAAATATGTAAAATTGCTGATAATTAACTTATATATGCCGGATTTAGAAAAGAAGCTACATGAACTTGAAAGGTTTTCTTATAGATTATTACAATTTTTACATCACGATTTCCTTACACCATTAACCATAATAAAGTTAAATGCCGAAGTTTTAAGAGAATGCTATAACGAAAAATATATAATAAAAATATTAAAAAACACGCATAAATTATCTAATTATATAAAAAGGATATTGCAAGCAGCAGAAATTTATAGAAAAGCAATTCTTGGATTATTCGAAATTGAAAGGGTAAATATTAAGGAATTAATAGGTAAGATTTTAAGATTATATAAGGAAGAAATTTCCAAGAAAAATTTAAGAGTTATAAACAATGCAAAGGACTTGGTTATAAAAACTATGAGAGAAGCATTAGAAAAGGCACTCATAGAAATAATAGAAAATGCTATCAGATATAATAAGGAAAATGGTTACATAAAGATTGATACAAAAGTTGTAAACAATTACCTGGAAATAATGATCGAAGACTCAGGTATAGGAATATCCGAAGAAAAATTAAAATATTTAATAATGCCATTTTCAATCGATACAGAATATACAAAAGTATACTATACAACAGGTATGGGACTATTCATCGCAAAATCTCTACTACATGCAATAGGAGGTACATTTAAAATAGAATCTAAGGTAAATAAAGGAACAAAAGTTTTAATAAGAATTAGGTTTTGAATATGATATTCGAAATAAAATATATATTATGCTTGACATTATTATTTCTTGCATCATATCAGGATATAAAAACGAGAGAGATAAGTATAATTTATCCGATAACGTTATCAATAATAGGGACGGTTTTTACTCTATATGAATTATTCGTAAAAAAAACCTTAACAATGCAGGAAATTTTAATTTCTATAATTTCAGGAATTATAATACTTCTCATAATTTATATAACTGGATTAATGGGATATGGTGATGCTCTAATCTTCTTCTCTCTATCTTTAACGTTTCCTCATGTCAAGCTTCTTCCAGAAATATTCCACATATTTGTAAATTCAATCCTATCAGCTTCATTCATACCTATAATATTATTCATATATAATATTAAGAATATAAAATATGTTAAGTCTATAAAGGACTTTCTGTTATTGTTTGTATCTTATCCCAAGAAGAAATCTGAAATAGGAAAATTTGAGATAATTGTTAAAGAAGGAGAGCGAATGAATATAATTTTTAACGTTGAAAAAACAGAGTTTTCAAAACCCGAAAATTCGGACGAAATTGTTTGGGTAACGTATGGGTTACCATTCGTCGTATTTATAACGATTGGAACGATAATGTACATATTTTTCGGAAATCCTTTACTAAATATTCTTTTCAAGAATCATTTCTAGATATGACTTTCTCGTAAATTCTTTAAGGTTTAATTCCTTTGCAATATTGAATAATAAATCCAAATCGTATTTATCTGACTCTATTTCAACAAAGGTTCCCAAATTTTTAACATTATCTATGCAAATCTTAATATTGTCCTTTTTAAATACTTCTCTAAATTTCTCAACAACAGCTACCAACTTAAATCCCAATGCTTCAACAATCTTAAATATATTTTCATCAGCTATACTAGTATATTCAATTCTAGTCTTGCTTCTTTCATCCAACTTCCTACCTTTGTATGTTATACTAAGCTTACCATTGCAAATCCTAATTCTAAGAGCTTCATCCGTCTCTTTAAAGTCTTTACATGGATGATTATAATAATAATCCTTTTCAAAGAATTTTCCAACGTATTTAAATCCTAAGAGTGATAATTTATTCTTAACATATTCCAAGTCATAAACTCTTGCCTTAATCTCTACTTCTAACATAATTTAGTAGAAATTTACACATTTCTATATCTTTTGAACAGATAATGGATATCTTTTCTATATCATTTATACCACAATTCAACAAATTTCCATTAATATCTATTAAAGCTCCTCCTGCTTCTCTTAGTATTAAGTAAGCGGCAGCAATGTCAACATTTCTTAAATGATTCCTATTATCAATAAAGAAATCAAGTCTATTACATGCGATGTAACAAACTTCCAACGATGCTGAACCTAATACTCTTATCCTCTTAAATTTTTTAACCAATTCCCTTATACTTATTGGATCATTCGTATATATAACTCCTGTTAAATCATCTGAACGATAATTGTTAACACATATCTTATATCCATTTAAATAAGAACCCTTCCCTTTCTTTGCTTCGAATATTTCATCTTGAAATAAATTTATAACAATTGAATAAAATATATCTGATAAATATGCCTTCTCCTTATATTTAGAAATTGCTATGGATATTGAAGCAAATGGTATATTGGATACAAAATTGTACGTACCATCTATTGGATCTATTATTGCTATGTATTCAGGTTCCTCAGCAATTCTTATTCCTGGTTGTTCCTCGGATAAAATGTAACATGGAATATCATTCTCCTTGAATTTTTTAACAAGAATATCATTTGCAAATAAATCAACCTTCCAAGTTATATCTCCATCCTTCTTGTATAATCTCTTCTTAAAATCCTCATCATTTACATGCCTTAGCAGCTCTTCTTTCACTTCCTCTGCCAGATTTCTTACCTTATCTTCAAGCATTAGTCCTCTGCTCTTTTTCCTCTAATACCGTGAAATCTTGCACATTTAGGACAGACATAAACCTTTTGCGACAATCCTATTGTAATCTTATCCTTACCAATTACCGTTTTTAAGAATGGGTCACTTGCAACAAATCCTCTATATGTAATTATTGCCCTTTTTCTGGGAAATGTTCTTCCACAAAATCCGCAGATAACCATATCGCCCATAATTTCACCTTTAAACAAATAAAAAGTTAACATCAATTCATGATTTCATTGCTCAACATTGTTTATATGATAAACAATATCGAAAAAATATTCTATAAAATAAAGGAATCCGTACTGAGAAGGAATCCTCCAGTATTTAGAAAGGATGAAATATTGGACAATGATTTTAAAAAATTCGTTGCCATATTCTTATCTCCAAGAGTTAAGGATTCGAAGCTAATATTTGTCTGTAAAAGATTGTTTGAAAGAGTCAATTCATTTAAAGATATAATAAAAATGAATCTAGATGAACTTGAAGAAATATTAAAACCATTAGGTTTATATAAGGTTAAGGCTAAAAGATTAAAATCCGTTGCATATAAAATCGTGAATGAATATGGAGGAAAAATACCCAATGATTTAAACGAATTGTTGAAGCTTGAAGGAGTGGGAAGAAAGATTGCAAAAATAATTTTAGCCGAATTATATAATAAACCATACGTAGCTGTAGATACACATGTCCATAGGATTTCTAACAGAATTGGAATAGTTAAAACCAAAAGCATATCAGAGACGGAGAAAATCCTGGAGAAAATTCTTCCAGAAAAGATAAAACTTGAATATAACAAGGTAATGGTAGGATTTGGTCAAACGATATGTTTACCAAAAAACCCTAAATGTAGAGAATGCCCAATTAAAAAGTATTGTAAAAATGGAAAAGGAAAAAATAATTGAAATCCTTGAAAATCTGAATATAGATACAAAATACGTAATAGTTAGAAGAGATAGAATTATACCAACAAGTATAAGATTATCTAAAATAAATGCTAGAAAGAGAAAAATTGTTGAAAGAGAATATAAAATTAAAGTTTATATATCAGAAAATATACAAAAAGCTGCAAAACTTGTGAACAATGCAATAAATAAATATAAGTTGTTTGAACCAAAGGAACATGTTATTCTTGGATATAGTGGTGGAAAGGATTCTTTATTACTATTACATCTGTTAGAACCATATGAAAGAAAGCTTGGATTAAAAATCACGGCAGTTAATGTCGATTTCATAATAGATGGAGAGAGACCATGGAAGGATACAAGTATGATTGAAAGTCATTGTAAAATGTTAGGAATAGATTTTCACAAAATTTCTTACGAAGTTGATATATCCGAGATAAAAAAGTATTCGGAATACTCTACATGTTTTATATGTTCAAATATGAGAAGATATCTAATACTGAAGAAATTTGGTTCAAGAAAAATTGTACTTGCTCATAATTTAAACGATAACGTAAACGTTCTCATTTCAAGCTTAATAAATGGTAGGTTTAGAATTCTTGAATATAAGAAAGAATTCGATGAAATTGAAATAGAATTATCGAAAAACTTCAAAATTTATCTACCAAAATGCACAATTGTAAGACCAATGCTTGATGTAGATGAAAGAACGATATTGAAAGCATTGGAAGAAGCAAATCTCGAATATTTCAAGGATAAGCTTTATTGCAAGTATAGCATAGAGAGGGAAAATTTCTACAAAAAAATTATCAAAAAGATGTTTGATATAATTGAAGAAAGAAATCCTTACGCAAGAAAGAATCTCATAGATACCATTAGAAAATATTTAATATGTACTTCTATATACCATCACCAGAAGAAATAAGAAGATATAGGATTAGTCTAGGAATAACACAAAGCGAGCTAGCAAGGAGAGCAAAGGTTTCGCAATCATTAATAGCAAGAATAGAATCTGGCGAAATAGATCCAAGAGTTTCAACTCTGAAAAAAATATTGGATTGTTTAAAGAAAGAAGAAAGTAAGATAAAGAAGAAAGAAAGTATAAAAGCCTTTGAAATAATGTCCTCTCCTGTAATATACGTAGGTCCTAAAGATACGATACTAAAAGCTTCCAAGTTAATGGAAAAGTATAAAATATCACAGCTACCCGTAATCAAAGACAATGTACAGCTTGGAAC
>JALUTC010000085.1 GCA_027058345.1 archaeon
AATCCTAAAGCGGTAACAATATTGGCAAGAGGTGGCTCAGAACATATCGTTTCAGAAACTGAAAGAAGCTTGGACGATGCGATAAGCGTTGTAAAGGATATATTCGAAGAGCCTTATATACTACCAGGAGGAGGAGCAACCGAAGTAGAATTAGCAAAGGAATTGAGAAGATATGCAAGGACTGTCGGAGGAAAGGAACAATTAGCAATTGAAGCATTTGCAAACGCGTTGGAAATAATTCCTAAAACATTGGCAGAGAATTCTGGTATGGATGTTGTCGATACATTGCTTAAATTGAGAGCAGAACATGAAAAAGGAAATAAGTATCATGGTATTAATCTATTTACGAAAAATGTCGAAGACATGTTCCAGGCAGGAATAATAGAACCATTAAAGGTTAAGAAACATGTTATAACAGGGGCAACAGAAACGGCTATAATGATATTAAGAATCGATGATTTAATAGCTGCTAAAGGATTATTCGAAGAGAAAAAGGAAGAAAAGGAAAAGAAACCACCTGAAGAATTTCCATCATCTACACCAGAAGTTTAATTTCCTTTTTGTTAACTATCTCTCCAATCCCTCTCTTTATCTCTATTTTCTTAACCTTCTTTGGCTTAAATTCCTTTATTATTAATTCGTATGCCACTTTTGCCTTTTCTTCATCGCCGCACGTAAATATATCTACAGCTACATATCCATATTCTGGCCATGTATGCACAAATAAATGGGACTCTGCTAATAAGTATAGACTTGTAACACCATATGGTTCAAATTGATGATGCTTAGAATCTAGTACCGTTAATTCTGAAACCTTTACAATCTTATCCAATATTCTTTTTACATTTTCAAGCCTGGAAATTAATTCAGGATCGCATCCATACAATTCAGCCACTATATGTAGCCCCACGACTTTTTCCAATCGCATCACCTCCTTTCATTTTTTGTTAGCAAATGCTAATTTATTAATTAAATTATAACTTAATAAAATTAATACGAGATTGTAAAATGTTTTCACACATAAATTGAATGATACTTATTTATGGAATTATCTTCAACACAGCTAATAGTTCTAGCAATATTCCTAATAACATATTTCGTGATATTTACAGAGAAGATTCATAGAACAATAGCAGCATTATTTGGAGCAGTTGTATTAATACTCTATGGCCATTACGAAGGATTCTTATCGGCAGAGGATGTAATTCACATGGTTGAGTACGAGGTAATTTTTCTGCTCGCATCCATGATGATAATCGTATCGTTACTAATGAAGGCAGGATTCTTTGAATACTTAGGTATAAAGACGGTTAAATTGGCAAGAGGAAATCCGTGGAAAATGCTCGTATTATTTGGATTTATAACAGGATTTGTATCAATGTTCCTGGATAATGTAACAACAGTTTTATTAATGGTTCCCATAACGATTAACGTTGCAAAAACACTTGGAATATCTCCCATACCATTATTATTGACTGAGGTTTTATTCTCGAATATTGGTGGTGTTGGAACGCTTGTTGGAGATCCACCAAACATTATGATTGCTGCAGCAACAGGTTTTACATTCATGGACTTCATTGAAAACTTATTCCCTGTTGCTGTAATTTCAATGATAATTGTTACACTTCTATTCAGGATTTATTACTCGGATTACGTTAAAGTGAAGCCTAGAAATATCGAAGATATACTTAAATTGGATGAGAATAGCTTTGTTAAAGATAGAGAAATGATGAATAGAACGTTAATTATATTGTTCTTAACAATAGCATTGTTTACAATTCATCACAAGATTGGTCTAGAACCATTTGAAGTAGCAGCAATAGGTGCTTCTTTATCTTTGCTCGTTAATTATAAAAAAGTTCAGAAAGAGTTACACTCCATATTAGAAAATGTCGAATGGTCAACTCTCATTTTCTTTGCAGCGCTATTCATTATTGTCGGAATTGTAGATACCGTTGGATTGCTAAAAATTGCTGCAGATGCAATTGTTGGATTTGTTCATGAAAATTACCTGCTTGCAACACTTCTAATTTTATGGGGATCCGCAGCAGGGTCGGCAATAGTAGATAATATTCCATTTACGGCAACGATGATTCCGTTAATCCTTCATATAGAAGAGGCGGGAATTAAAACAGATGCATTATGGTGGGCTTTAGCAATTGGTGCAGGATTTGGAGGAAATGCAACTCCTATTGGAGCGAGTGCAAATGTTGTAACACTTGGATTTGCGGAAAAACTTGGTTTTAGAATAACGTTTAAGGAATGGTTAAAAATTGGAACTTTAACCACTCTCCTTTCTTGCTTTATTGGATCGATATATGTAATAATCCTACACCTATAGTTTTTCATGTTAATTTTATTAATATTAATGTAAGTAAAGGTGTGGGCTCGTGGTCTAGCCTGGTAGGACGCCACGCTTACAACGTGGAGGTCCCCGGTTCAAATCCGGGCGAGCCCACATTCCTTTACCTCCTTAAGATATGCGACCGTAGTCTAGCCTGGTAGGACGTGGGTCTGCCAAACCCAAGGCCCGGGTTCAAATCCCGGCGGTCGCATCATTCACTTTTATTGAATTTCACAATAAGCAGACAAAATATAGGTAGAGATGCTGAAAAAATATTATACATGATAAAAGTATTTTAATTTAATATCTCCCTTTTTTATAATTACTCCCTTACCTTTAATGACTCTACCAATTTTGTAAGCTTTTACCTTATGTTTTCTACATATATCTAAAACATCCTGTTCATATTTTTCTCTGCATATAATGCAAAATCCTATACCCATGTTAAATGTTTTATACATTTCGTAATAATCGATTCCTGCAATTTCTCTTATAATTTTAAATATTTCCTGTTCTTCAGGAAGATTATCCAAATAAAAACATAAGTTTTTATTAAGTCTATTTAAGTTTGACAATCCCCCTCCTGTTATATGTGCTAGACCATTTACTTCAACATTTTTTAAAACATCTAAGATTAGTTTTACGTATATCTTTGTTGGTTTTAACAATTCGCTTGCAAGCTTTTTATCGCTTTTAATATCGTATACCTTCATTATTGTCTTTCTAATAAGCGAGAAACCATTGCTATGCAATCCATTACTCTCGAGTCCAATTATTACATCATTTTCTTTTATTTTACTCCCATCTATTATTCTTTCCTTATCAACTATCCCTATCATAAATGCAACGACATCTATACCATTTAATAAATCCGGCATTGTTGCAAGTTCCCCTCCAATTATTGCCACCTCAGCCTCTTTAGCACCATATTTTAATCCCTTTGCTATTTCTTCAACGATTTTCTCATCAATCTTATTCATAGCAATATAATCTAGCATTGCTAAAGGTTTTGAACCATTGCAAATTGTATCGTTTGCAACCATTGCAACTGCATCTATTCCTATGGTATCGTATTTGTTTAATTCTTTTGCAACCAATGTCTTCGTTCCAACACCGTCGCATTTCAATGTTACAGCAATGTTTCCCAAATCGACTATTCCTGTGTACATTCCAAAGGATGACAATACTTTTGCATATGATAACGTTTCTCTTACTTGTTCAATTATCCTTTTTATTGCAATTCCTTCTTTATCAATATCGACACCAGCTTCCGAATAAGTTTTTGGCAACTTCATATTAATATCCTCTTCTTTTCAATAACCTTCTGATGTATTGATTCCTATCTATTATTCTTTTGAATGCTTCTTCAACATTTTCTTTTGGAGGTATTTTCATCTTTATAAACAATCCTGTCCTGCCAATTTCATCTCTTCTTGTTAATACTCTAACTCTTTCAATAATTGTATCTATAGATATTTTAAGCTTTTTTGCAACAATGCTTTCAATTCCAATAATGCTATATTCTATATGTCCAAAGTCAACTGGTTCTATTAATTTTAACGCTTTGTTAACTCCTGGAACTCTTAAATTCTCTTCTAAACCATTTAAATCGAGCATCCCTCCGAATTTATAAAATTCTATTTCTCTATTGGACATTTGAACAAGAGGATGAGATATCGAGATATTTTCTTCGTGAAGTAATTCATAGAGGACTTTTATACAAGTGTTTGGTGTTGCTTGAACTATATACTTTGAATCGATTTCGTATCCCAAATCTTTTATGATTAACTCGACTTTATATGAAGGTATTTGATAAGGGATGAATATATCTATGTCGCTATCCTTGTTTACATCTCCCCTAGCTATAGAACCATGGACTATTGCATATATACCATTTTCTCTAAAGCATTTCAATATTTCCTTTGCAATCTCCCTCTTCCTTTTTAATATCTTCCACCTACTTTCACTATATTTAACTTCTATCTTATCAAACGTTTTATCAATCTTTACTCTCATATCCCTTCATAATTCTTTCCAAATATTCCAGGTCAAGATTTTCTCTATAAATTTTAAAGACTTTTTTCATTTGTTTTGCAATATTTTTTCCCTTAAATTTTATTCCAAATTCTCTTTCAATGAATTTTCTGATTTTATCATTCTTAAATATTCCGTGGAGATTTGTGGCAAATATCTTCTTATCTAAATCTATATATCCATCGAATCCATTCTCCGTCTTAAATGCAAAAGAATTCTGTTGAAATATTTCTCCAAATCTTATCTCGTAGCATTCAACATCGACATTTATTGGTAAGAATTTTGCTCTAACTCTTCTCACAATCTTTTCATCCCTATATTTTACGATTGCATTTATAAATCCTAAACCTTTATATATCTTTCCATATATATTTATTTTTTTAGTCATCATTTGATATCCGCCACATATTCCAATTATTGGTTTCTTTCCATAAATTTTCAACAACTCTTTAAATATACCTTTTTCCTTCATCCATTTCAAATCTCTTGGAACATTTTTGCTACCTGGTAATATTATTGCATCGCATTGTTTTACATCTTCTGGGCTTTCAATGAATTTATAATTTCCTATCGATATTATATCTTCGTAGATACTAAGTGTTGGATATTTAATTATACCTATTTTCGAATGTTTATAATCGAATAAATCTTGCGAGTCTTCAAAAGATTTTACTCCATCTATATATGGTATTACACCAATAACCTTTCTCTTTAACCTTCTTTCTATGTATTTAATCCCCGGATATAGTATATTGATGTTTCCCCTAAATTTATTTATTATAAATCCTTTTACAAGTTTTCTATGCTTTCTTTTAAGCAACATGTATGTTCCATATATTGATGCAAAGGCACCTCCTCTTTCAATATCGGTCACTATTATTA
>JALUTC010000086.1 GCA_027058345.1 archaeon
TGGATTTTACATTCCTGGAGGGAAAAAATCCTATCCCTCAACATTACTAATGCTCGCAGCTCCAGCAAGAGTTGCAGGTGTTAAAGAAATCGCTGTAACTTCTCCTCCAAAAAATGGAAAAATTTCCAATGAGATTCTTCTCGCATGTTATATCTCTGGTATAAAGGAAATTTATTGTATAGGAGGAGTTCAAGCAATTGCCGCACTTGCATATGGGACAGAAAGTGTTAGAAATGTTCACAAGATATTTGGTCCTGGGAATATATATGTAACTGCTGCAAAAATATTGATAAGTAAGGATGTTCCAATAGATTTAATAGCAGGTCCTAGTGAAATAGTAATTGTTGCAGATGGGAGTGCAAATCCAGAATATATCGCTCTAGATTTGTTAGCACAGGCAGAACATGATTTCGATGCATTTACATGCTTAATAACGGATAGTAAGGATTTAATAGAAAGGGTTAAGATTTATATAGATAGGTATAAAAATTTGAGCGAGATTGCTAAGGAATCGATTGAAAAGGGATATATTGTTTATTGTAATGATTTGGAAAAAATAATCGATGTCGTTAATGAAATTGCTCCTGAACATTTAGAGATAATTCATGAGAAATCAGATTATATATTTGAAAGGATAAAGAATGCTGGAAATATTTTTATTGGTGAAAACTCTCCAGTCGCTTTAGGCGATTACATTACAGGAACGAATCATGTATTACCAACAATGGGATTTGCAAAATCTATGTCATCAGTAAATGTTTTAAGCTTTTTAAAATTTATACAATATCAAAAAATATCGAGAGAATTTTTTGAAAAGTATGCGAGATATGCAATCGAGATTGCTAACCTAGAGGGAATGATATTACATAAGAAAAGTTTGGAGATAAGATTTTTGAAGTAAAGGATTGGAATGTTTTTTATGAAAGAAATAAAAATTTTGCTCGATATAGATGATATTCCAAAAAAGTGGTACAATATATTACCCGATTTGCCTGAAAAATTGCCACCATATCTGCATCCAATAACGAAGAAGCCAATAACGCCAAAAGATATGGAAGCATTATTTCCAAAATCATTAATAGAGCAAGAATTCAGCGAAAAAAGATACATAGATATTCCTGAAGAAGTTTTGAACGCATACATAAAGGTTGGAAGACCTACCCCATTATATAGGGCAAGAAAATTGGAAGAATACTTAAATACGCCAGCAAAAATATATTATAAAAGGGAAGATGTAAGCTTTACAGGAAGCCATAAAACAAATACTGCAATAGCTCAAGCTTATTATAATAAAATAGAAGGTATAAAAACGTTGGCAACCGAAACTGGAGCTGGTCAATGGGGTTCAGCTCTATCTCTTGCATGTTCGATGTTTGATTTGGAATGCGTTGTCTTCATGGTTCGTGCAAGCTATTATCAAAAACCTTATAGAAGAGTCATAATGCAATTATATGGAGCAAAGGTATATCCTTCACCTTCAGAAATAACTGATTTTGGAAGAAAGATATTAAAGGAAAATCCAAATCATCCTGGAAGCTTAGGGATTGCAATAAGCGAGGCAATAGAATTTGTAATTAAAAATGAAAATGCAAAATATTCCTTAGGCTCTGTATTAAATCACGTTCTATTGCATCAAACGATAATAGGTCAGGAAGTTTTAAAACAATTGGAAATCATTGATATAGTTCCAGATGTTATGATTGGATGTGTTGGTGGAGGTAGTAATTTTTCAGGATTCATATACCCAATGCTTGGAAAGATTTTGAGAAAGGAAATTGATAAGAAGATTAGATTCATTGCTGTTGAACCAACATCTTGTCCAACATTAACCAAAGGAGAATATAAATATGATTATGGAGACACTGCTGGATTAACACCATTATTAAAGATGTATACTCTTGGACATGATTTTGTACCTCCTCCAATACATGCAGGTGGATTAAGATATCATGGAGATGCTCCAAGTTTATGCCTATTATATAATAAGGGATACATTGAAGCTAGAGCATATAATCAACATGAAATATTTGAAGCAGGAAAGATATTTGCAAAGACTGAAGGCATAGTTCCAGCTCCGGAATCGTGTCATGCAATAAAAGCAGTCATCGATGAAGCTTTGGATGCAAAGAAGAAGAATGAAGAAAAAATAATAGTTTTCAATTTAAGTGGTCACGGATTATTAGATTTGAAGGGATACCAGGATTATTTGGAAGGGAAGCTTCCAAAATAAATCAATCTATTATTACTTCTTTATAACCCATTTTTCTGGCATTCTTCAATTTCTTAAGCTCTTTATAATATTTTACGGTTTCCATTGCAAGTTCTACCTTTTTAAGAGCAGTTTTTAATATTCTACTAACCCTTGGTTGAGAAATGTTTAATATTCTAGCAATTTCCTCCTGCTTATATCCAAGCATATAATATCGAAGAACTTCAGCCTGTCTTTTTGTCAATATTCCATACATGTTTCTTCGCCTCAACAACCCTTTCCAATACAGCTTTTGCAACAATTTTGTTTGGAAAGCTTCTCAAACCACAATCCGGACCTATAAACATGACTCTATCCCTAAATTTCTCAATTATTTTATTTAATCTAAATTTGACTATTGATAAATCTTCAATATAATCTTCATGCGAAACCTTACCCTTCCTACTCATAATTTCGGCATACATTCTATCAACATCTGTTCTAATAATTCCAGCTCTTAAAAATTTGTCATATTTCTCCAGCTCCTCGTATTTTATTAATTCAATGTTTATTGGATTTGAAGCAAACTCACATCCTATAATTTTTACTTCGGAATTTAATATAGGGCTTATCACCTTTAAGCTATGTAAATGTATTTGAACGTTTTTAAACCCTTTAACTGCTTTATCAATTATATCGGTAATGTCATCTATGCTAATGTTTAAAAAGTCAACATATCCTATGCTTGGTTCATCTATAGATATAGTATATGTTTCTGCATATCTTTCATTTATTATACTATTTTTAATAAATCTTCTTACACTTCTCGCAAAGTTTTCCAACAAATCCTTATGCATATAATTTCCGAATTCCTTTAAGTATAATTCTATTGGTCCAGTTACGCATACCTTTAACAATAATTTTTTACCGGTTTCTTCGTAAAACTCTTTCGATAATCTTTTAACAATTTCGTTTTCAACAATGATTGCTCTTCCTTCATTTATAAGGTATGGTTCTTCCTGGTATTTTTTAATAGGTATTAGAAATTGATCGTACATATTTTGAAGCTGTGGATAACAGATGACGTCCAATCCAGATTCGAGTTTTAACTTGAACGATGTATAAACTTCGTTGTAAAATTTATACGAAGAATAGTCTTCCTTTAGTAATATTTTATCATATATTTCGAAGTATTCGTTTAACGATTCCTTATTTTCTATTGGAAAGCTACCAACGTCATCGGTTAACATATTACTTTAATTTATAAACTGTTATTGTCCTTCCTCTAACATCAACGATCAACAAATTCTTTATTCTCCTTTGCAATTCTTCACATGCCTTGTCAACATCTATTGGAGAATTTTTAAGAACCCTTATCTTTATGGGATTTTCATGTTCTAATCTTCTCTCAAGTTCTCTTATAAATTCATCCGTTATTCCTTTCTTTCCTATTTGTATTTTTGCCTTCATCGTAATCGACTTCTTTCTCATCTCTATCTTTATCTTCTTTATTCTCTTTTCATCCATATATTATGAAAAAAATAGGAATTGTTGACACAACATTCTCCAGATATGATATGGCAAAGGAAGCAATTGATGAAATAAAAAAGAGGGCTACAAATGTTAAAATAATAAGAAGAACGGTTCCTGGGATAAAAGATATTCCTGTCGAATGTAAGAAGCTTATAGAAGAAGAAGGATGTGACATAGTCATTGCATTTGGATATGTAGGTCCTAGTAAAATTGATAAATATAGCTATCTAGCATATAGCATTGGAATGCAACTCGTCCAAATACTTACAAACAAGCATGTAATAGATGTAACTGTTCACGAAGATGAGGCAAAGGATGAAAAGGAATTGATAAAAATATGTATAAATAGGGCTAGAGAACATGCAATCAATGCTTTATACTTATTATTTAATCCCGAAAAGTTAACAAGATTTGCAGGAACTGGTCAGAGACAGGGAGAGGAAGATGTTGGTCCTTTAAGGATGTAACAATGCGCAGCAATCTCTTTCAATTAATTTATATTTAATATTGTGTTCATCCAACATTTTTATAAGTCCAGTACTTGGAACGGCTATCTTTGTCACGCCAGCTTTCACAGCTTCGAAATCCAATCTCTCTCTATATTTTGTACCAGGTCTTACACAACTGAGTGCAACTTCGACGTCAAACATTATATTTGCAATCGCTGCTATTTTACAAACCTTTTCTATATCTGGCATAGGCACGTCTCCCATCTCAGTACCTTTTGTTGGTATAAGAACAACTATTACAACGGTGTCTAAGTTTTTTGCATATTTCCATATAACTTCCAATGCTTTCAACTCGTGAGTATTTTCCGAAATATTTCCAAAATCCAATCCACATATAACATGAGGTCCTAATCTAATATTGCTATCGTTTATATAATTTATCGTTTGTATATATCTTTCAACAGGTATTTCTATGCCAAAAACTCTTTTTGTTAAATCCCCACTTCCAACAACATCTAATAGAGAAGAATCCAGACCAGCATCGTTTAAGATTTCGACCTGTTTTTTATTTATAGGTCCTGTATGTGCAAGAATTTTCATTCGAAGTTCTTCCTTTATCTTTTTAATAGCATCGTGAAAATATTCTAAAGGTACCGTTCCATCCTTTCTACTGCCGCCACTCAATACTATTCCATTTATACCTTTTTCTTTTAATATTGATGCAACTCGAAACAATTCCTCGTTAGTTTCAGCAGGAATCATATGTTTCAAGTAATGCCTATTACAATGCTTACACCTCAACTCGCACTTAGTTCCAGTTACGGATATAGGTACAAAGGCATTCTTCATCAGTAATAATTCCTTTCTCTTTTCTTCAGAAACTTCTTTGGAAAATTCGTAGAGCGTTTCTTTATCGATGCTTTTAAAAATTTCCTTTAAATATTCGTATCTAACATCTCCATTGTAAATCTTTCTCAGTAGATATTTCATATTGAAATAAATTATAATAAAATATGCGAGATTTATCAAAATTGAGAGAAGAGATTGACGAGATTGATTCAGAAATAGCAAGACTTTTAAGAAGAAGGTTTGAGATTGTTAGAAAAATTTCAGAGACAAAGGTATTTTCATGCATAGGGATAGATGATAGAAATAGAGAGATGGAGATTTTCTTAAATTATAAAAAATATTTGGAGGATGTTGTAAGTAATGAATTTATAGAAAAATTTATAGACTTATTATTGAATGAGAGTAAAAGAATTCAAAGGTCTTTCAAAAAGAATTTAACCGTTGCCCTTCTTGGACCGGAAGGGACGTTCAGCGATGAGGCGTGCGATAAATTCTTTGGGAATGTTGTAAAAATATTTTGTAACGATTTCGAAGAGATATTTGATATGGTAGAAGGTTCGAGAGCAAATTTTGGAATAATTCCGATTGAGAATACGAGGAATGGATTGATAGGTATTGTTTTGGATTTATTGATAGAAAGAGATGTTAAAATTTCTGGAGAAGTTGTTCTAGATATAAATCTCTGTCTATTAAGCATGGAAAATGATTTAAGAAATGTACGTGAAATTTATTCGAATTCCTTCGCAATATCTCAATGCAAGAAATTTATAAAAAGATATGGATTTTCTGTGAAAGAATTTTCAAGCACAGCAGAAGCTGCAAAATATATTAAAGAAAATAAGATATTTGGTGTAGGAATAATTGGTTCGAAATTATTGTCGAAGAAATATGGACTAAATATTCTTGCAGAAAATATTCAAGACGTTAAAAATAATAGAACAAGATTTATAATAATCTCTAAAAATTTTATACCAAAGCCTTCAGGCATGGATAAAACTTCGATAGCAATATCTTTAGAAGATAAACCAGGAATGTTATATAAAGTATTGAAATCATTTGCAATAAGGAATATAAATCTTAAAAGAATAAACTCGAGAATATATAATAGGACTGGGAAATGTATATTTTTCATAGATATAGATGGTCATATAGAGAATGATAACGTTAGAGAAGCGATAGATGAAATTAGAGAGATTTCTTCATACTTTAAATTCCTTGGTAGTTATAAAATGTATCAAACAGATATATAATTATATAATATGAGGGTTCTTGTTTATGTTCTTGATGATTTGAAATGTATTCGTCAAGATTTATTGCAGGAAGTCATTAAAGAATTGGAAAATTATCTAAAGGTGAAGTTTTTCGTTGAAAAATTCTTCGGAAATATTCCAAAAGATTGTTACAATCAAAGAAGAATGCAATACAATGCTGAAAGGTTATTATCGTTTGTGAAATATTTAAACCTAAATTATGACAAGGTAATCTCATTAATCTGTGAAGATATTTATGTTGAAGGAACAAATTTTGTGTTTGGATTGGCAGAGATTAATGGAAAGTATTGCATACTATCCTTAAGAAGGCTTATAAGTATAAACGATGAATTATTTAAAACGAGAGTTTTCAAGGAAATGTTACACGAACTTGGACATTGCTTTGGTTTGAAACATTGTGCAAACGATTGTGCTATGAGATTTTCAAATAGCTTATTTGAAGTAGATACTAAAAATAAATATTTATGTGAGAAATGCTACAATTATATAATGTTAAAATTAGAGAATTTAAGAAATCAGACATAAATGACGTTTATCAAATAGAGCTTGAATCCTTCCCAAATCCTTATAGCAAGAATCTTCTTATGTATTATCATGAAGAATTTCCAGATACCTTTTTAGTTGCAGAATATTTGAATAGAGTTATTGGATTCGTTATTGCAACAATAGAATACGAATGTATTGGTCACATATTGTCAATTGCTGTGAAGAAAGAATTTAGAAGAAAAGGTATCGGAAGCTTATTGCTTGGAGAAGTTTTAAATAGATTGAGAAAAAAGGGTTGTAAAAAGGTATATTTAGAAGTTCGTGTATCAAATATTCCTGCAATATTTTTATATAAAAAGTTTGGATTCGTATGTAAAGGAATTATAAGAAAATATTACTTAAATGGAGAGGATGCATATCTATTTGAAAAAGAATTAATATAATATGAAGTTAAAGCCAGAAGAATTGGAGAAATATATATTTCCTAGAATTGGATTAAAGGATGAAAACGTTATTCTTGGACCAAAATATGGTGAGGATGCTGCAATCGTAAGGATAGATGAGAATAAATTTTTGGTAATCCATTCAGACCCAATAACTGCTGCTAAGGATAAAATAGGATTCTTATCAATATACGTATCATGTAACGATATCGCAACACGAGGAGCTGTACCAAGGTGGATTTCGAATACAATATTGCTACCAAAAAATATTTCCGAAAATGATTTGGATATTATAACAAGACAGATTGATTATGCAGCAAAAGAAGTTGGAGCAATGATCGTCTCCGGACATTCTGAATATGTTCCATATTTAGAACAACCAATAATTATATCCACGGCAATTGGTATTAGTAATAAAATTCTTAAGACATCGGATGCAAAACCTGGAGAATATCTAATATTGGTTAAAGACCCTGCTCTAGAAGGGACTTCTATAATTGCAAGCGATTTTAAAAAGGAATTGCTAAAGAAAGGCGTTAAAAGAGAAATAATAGAGAGGGCTGAAAAATTTATATACGAAATAAGCATAGTTAAAGAAGCCCTTGAAATAAAGGATCTCGTATCCTGTATGCACGATGCAACAGAAGGTGGTATTTTAGGAGCAATTGCTGAAGTCGTTTACTCTTCTGGAACAAAATTTGTATTGAAAGAAGATAAGATAAAATTTAGAAGAGAAACTGTAGAGATTTGTAACGCTATGAATATAAACCCATTTAAATTGATATCTTCGGGATGTTTTATAGCATCCGTGCCTGAAAATAATCTCGATGAAGTCTCTTATAGATTGAGAAAGTTATCCGTTAATTTTACAATTCTTGGAAAATTGGAAGAAGGGGAGGGATTTTTCTTTGAAAGAAGGGATGGTAAAATTGAAAGGATAGAAAGATATGTAGAGGAAGAAATATATAAGTTATACGGAGAATAGATATATAAAATATGCGGGGGGTGGGATTCGAACCCACGACGGCTCTACGCCATGGGATCTTGAGTCCCACGCCTTAACCAGGCTCGGCCACCCCCGCATTCTATATATAATTAATATATTAACATGAGAAAATGCTATAAAAAGGTTGCAGTTGCTGGTAGCTTTACAATAATTCATCTTGGACATTTAAAATTACTTGAAAAGGCTTTTGAAGTTGGAAATAATGTTATAATTGGATTGACATCTGATGAATACGTTAAGAGAAAGGGTTACGATGTAAGTTTTGATAAGAGAAAGGAAAATTTGGAAAAAATTCTAAAAAGATATAACAAAAAATATGAAATAATAAGGATAAATGGCCCCTTCGATTATATAGTTGACGCGGATGATGTGGAAGCGATAGTTGTATCTGAAGAAACATATGAAAGAGCTGTTGAGATAAATAAGTTAAGGAAGGAGAGAGGTAAGAAACCCTTAGATATAATCGTTGTGAAAATGGTTCTTGCAAAGAATGGAAAACCGATATCATCTTCGAGAATAAAGAAAGGAGAGATTGATGTTTATGGAAATGTATTAAAATATGATAAGGGTTAAGGTGAAAATTGGTAGAGAAGTTAAAGAGATAGAGCTTGAAGATAATTCAAAGGTTATTGATTTATTAAAAAAGTTGGGATACAGTAGAGAAGAAGTAGTTGTATTAAAAAATAGGGAAGTTGTAATTGAGGAAGAAGTTCTAAAAGATGGAGATTTTATCGAAATTATAAGAGCAATATCTGGAGGATAAAAAATAAAAGAAAGGTGTTTAGAATACAGGCTTTACTTTATACATCTTTATTCCATTCTGTCTTAATAGTTTCATTGCCTTTACTCCATCTTCCGGAACAACATGTATCGTTGCATGATATGGAGGAACTGACATTACTGTACAATACATTATTCTTATACCATTCTTTTCCAATATTTCCCTTGCTTTGTGATAGTCACCGTTTAGATAATCTACTCTTATAGGTATGCTGACTATAACTCCACCAGGAACTGATTTTACAATCTTACCCTGCTTCTCCTTCTTCTCCCACTCTTCAATATCCTTATCGGTTAACTCTTCAACATATGGTCCAGGATATAATTCGACCATATAATCACCGAAAATAATATTTACTTGTCATCATATTTAAATCTTTTGTCTGAAAAAAATGTTATAATATAACGGATTTTTGTCATATTTTTTCTATGGAGATTTTGAATAATTCACCATTTATATCCCAATCTTTAATATATTTCTTATGTTCAACTTTCTTATCGATAACTATTTCTCTTGCCCTTGTTTCTCTAGAAATATAATCTATATGCTTTTTGATAAGGTTTATCAATTTTTCATTTCTTGTCTCGATTGCAGCCCTTATATAATCTTCAACGTTTAAGTCAAGTTCCTTTCTCATATATTGTATTCTTCTTACAATCTCTCTTGCAAATGCTATCGACAATAGATTCTCATCTATTCTTGTATCAATTATTACAAACCCTTTACTAAATGGTTCATATTCAAAATCCCTTTCCAATACCTTTTCTATATTGAAAAATCTTTCATCGATTATTATTGTTTCTCCATCTATTTCAAGCCTTATTCCTTTTTCAATATCTTCCTTTGTTATTTTTCTGGACTTTAGTTCTTGCAATATCCTCTTTGCCTTCTTCTTAAATGTTATTCCTATAAGTTTTTCATTCAAACTAAATCTTATATCTCCAAACTTCCTCACAATTTTAATATCGAAGAAATTTCCCTGTTTTAATATTATTTCTTTCAAATCTTTACATGCCTTTTCAACAAAGGAATCTTTTGTTTCTATTATGATTTCTTTTAAAGGCCACCTCCTCTTTATCTTCCTCTTATCTCTTGCAGAATAACTAGCCTCGATTATTTCTCTGACAATTCTCATCTCATCTTCAAGTTCCTTGTTTATCCTGCTTTCATCATGTTCAATCATCCTTTCAAGATGAACCGATTCAATATCTTTAAAAGGCTTAACAAATCTCGTATGTATTTCTTCTGCAATATGTGGAACAATTGGTGCTAGAAGTATTGACAGTTTTGAAATTATCTCGTATAATGTTGCATATGCCGATAATTTCTCTTCAGATTCCTCCTCAATCCAAGTCCTTGGTCTTATAAGTGTTATGTACCATCTGCTCAAATCTTCAACTATAAACTTATGTAATTCTCTCGCCACATTAAACAGGTGTAACTTCTCAAAATTTTCTCTATATGTTTTAATTAATGAATTGAGCCTCGATAGTATCCATAAATCTTCCAATTTATATTTGAATTCCTTCTTGAATTTAAATTCGTTAAAATCGAATCCATGCTCTTTTGGATTAAAGTTATCAAGTCTCATGTATAAAGCTGCGAAATAGCAGACATTCCAAAGAATTCTTAACGAATCATATATTTCCTTAACATCTTGCCACCTAAATTTTAAATCTTCCCATGTCTTATTAGCCCAGAGCAAGTAAAATCTTAAGGTATCTGCTGAATACTTTTCTATAACTTCTTCAGGAGTAACAACATTTCCCAGTCTCTTGGACATCTTTTGCCCTTTTTCATCCAATACAAAACCATGCATCAATACCTTTCTATAAGGAATTGTATCAAATGAGATTACACCACAGACTAATTGTGAATAGAACCAACCTCTAGTTTGATCGTGACCTTCGATTATTAATTTTGCAGGGAATAGCTCTTCAAAAGGCTTCCTCTTTTCAGGATATGATAAACTTGCCCAAGCAGCAATTCCCGAATCAAACCACACATCCAATACATCTTTAACCCTATGCATTGTTCCATTACATTTATTACATCTTAATTTTATTTCATCTATATAGGGTCTATGCAGTTCCTTGATACTTCTTCCAGACAATTCTTCAAGCTCTTTCTTAGAACCGATTACCAACAGGTTTCCACATTTTTCGCAAATCCATATTGGCAATGGAATTCCCCAATATCTTTGTCTAGAAATTGTCCAATCCTTAGCATTTTCGACCCATTCTTTAAATCTAGAAAATCCTGCCCATTCTGGTATCCATTCAGCTTTACCTATTTCTTTAAGCATCTTATCCTTTATTTTCGTTACGTTAATAAACCATTGTTCCGTAGCTCTATATATTATTGGTGTATCACATCTCCAACAATGTCCATATCTATGTCTTATTCTTGTAGCATATAATAATAAACCTAATCTTTTTAAATCTTCTATTATAATTTTGTCGTCAAATCTTGCTCTCAAACCTTTATATTTTCCGGCCTCATCCTTAAATATACCTCTTTCATCTACTGGGCAAATTATATCCAAGCCATATTTAATACCCAATTCGAAATCTTCTGGTCCATGTCCAGGTGCAACATGTACTAACCCAGTACCCTCTTCAAGAGTTACAAATTCTGCCAATACAATTGTATATGCTTTTTCACTCCTTAATTTAACATTTATATAATCCTTTAGCGGATGCTCGTACCTTTTTCCTTCCAATTCTCTTCCTTTAAATTCGTCAACAATTTCATACTTTAATTTAATTTCTTCTAAAACTTTCAACCTTTCCTTAGCTAATATAAGATTTCCCCTTTCTGTTTTAACTTTAACATAGGTATAATCTGGATGAGCTGCTATTGCTACATTTCCTATTAATGTCCATGGGGTTGTTGTCCATACTAAATAATATGTATCTTTTTCATCTTTTGAAGGAAACATTACGAAGATTGATGGGTCGTAAACATCTTTATATTCAACTTCAGCCTCAGCTAATACGGTTTCACATCTAGGACAAGTAGTTATTGTTCTCAATTTTTTCTCCAATAATCCTTTCTCATATGCTTTTTTAATTGTCCAGAAGGCAGATGAGATATAATCATCGGATAATGTCATATAGGGATTATCCCAATCCATTAAGATTCCGAGCCTTTTAAATTGATTCGTCATTATTTCAACATGTTTTAAAGCAAATTTTTTACATTCTTCTACAAATTTTTCTATTCCAATTTCTTCTATCTCTTTTTTACTCTTTATTCCCAAAATTTTTTCAACCTTTACCTCTATTGGTAATCCGTGACAATCCCATCCTGGAATTCTTGTAACATTATATCCAAGCATTGTAAGGTATCTTAGAACTGCATCCTTTATTGTTTTGTTCCATGCAGTACCTAAATGTATTGAACCACTCGCATATGGTGGTCCGTCTAGAAAGTAAAATTTCTCTCCTTTTGAATTCTTTTCCTGAACCTTTTTTAGTAGGTTTATTTTCTCCCAATAACTTTGAACATTTTCCTCTAAGTTTTTAAAATTTGTCTCTCTAGGAAACTCGAACACCATAAAAATATATTAAAAAGCTTATTGTTGAATTTGGTCGTTTTCAATATTAGTTATGATTAAAACGGTGACGTTTGAAAATGAGCTTAGAAGCAATTATATAAATTATGCAATGTCAGTAATTATAAGCAGGGCAATTCCAGATGTTAGAGATGGTTTAAAACCTGTTCAAAGAAGAATATTATATACGATGTATGAACTAGGACTAAAGCATGACAAACAATATAAAAAGTCGGCAACCGTTGTTGGAAATTGTATTGCAAGGTATCATCCTCATGGCGATCAACCTGTATATGAAGCATTGGTTAGAATGGCTCAGGATTTTAATATGAGATATCCTTTAATTGATGGTCATGGAAACTTTGGAAGTATAGATGGAGATGCACCTGCAGCAATGAGATATACTGAATGTAGATTATCAAAGATTGCGGAAGAAATGTTAGAGTATTTAGACAAAGAAACAGTAGATTTTGTTCCAAATTTTGACGGAACTGCTAAGGAACCTGTTGTTCTTCCTAGTAAAATCCCAAACCTATTGATAAATGGTTCTTTAGGGATTGCGGTAGGATTTTCGACAAATATCCCTCCTCACAATATAGTTGAGGTTTGCGATGCATTGATATATTTATTGGATAATCCGAATGCTAAAATAGATGATTTGCTAAAGATAATAAAAGGACCAGATTTTCCAACTGGAGGAATTGTTCTTGATAAGAGAAAAATACATGAAGTATATAAGGAAGGAAAAGGTGTAATAAAGATAAGGGCGAGAGCAATTATAGAAGATAATAAGATTATAATTACGGAGATTCCTTACCAAGTAAATAAGTCAAAAATTGTTCAAGAAATAGCTGAGCTTGTTAAGAATAAAGAAATAGATGGAATATTATCCATAAGGGACGAATCCGATAGAGAAGGGATTAGAATTGCAATTTACTTAAAAAAGGGAGTAGATGCAAAAAACATACTTAAGATACTTTACGAAAGAACATCTTTAGAAACGACGTTCAATGTCATAAATCTCGTTCTTGTAGATGGTCAACCAAAGATACTAAACATACGAGATTTGCTCAAACATTATCTCGAATTTAGAATAGAAATTGAGAGGAAAAGAATAGAACATGATTTGAGGAAGGAACTTGAAAAGAAGAAAAGATATGAAGCAATATTATTCTTAATAGATAATTTGGAAAGAATATTGGAAATTGTAAAGTCTGCAAGAGATAGGAATGATTTGATATCAAGGCTTGAAGGAATTGGATTAAAGAGGGATATGATTGAAATAATTTTGAACACAAAAATTCATAACTTGACAAGATTTGAAAGAGAAAGGATACAAAAAGAATATGAGAATTGTTTAAAAAGGATAAAGGAATTCGAAGAAATATTAAAGAGTGAAAAAAAATTGAAAGAAATTGTGAAGAAAGATTTGGAAAGGATTAAGAAAGAATATGGGGATAAAAGGAGAACGGAGATTGTTGAAGAAATTGAAGAGATTAAATATTATATAAGAATTGATAGAGAGAGAAGAACAATAATTAAATCTGTTGAACCCCCTGGAATAGAGATTAAAGAAGGAGATAAACTATTACTAATACTCGATGATGGTAGGGTTTATATAATTAAGCCTGAAAAGATTCCTATAAAAGAAGTTCCATTAGAGAATTTATTCAAGATAAAGGATGCAAATATAATATTTTTTGACATATTACCAAAGAGAAATAAGCACGTCATAATTATAACTGAGGACTGCTACCTAAAAAAGGTTGACTTGTCAAAGGTTGAAAAATCTGGAAGAAAGATTATAAAAGGTTCCAAAGTAATATATGCTGGATTATGTAAAGGCAAAAAGAAGTTAAGAATTGTATCAGGAAAGCAGGTTCTTGAAATTAACCTAAAGGATATCAAAATACATGACTTTGATGAAAAAGGAGAATTACTAAACATTAGAGATTTGAAAAAGTCCAGAATTTACTTAATCTAATCATAGAAC
>JALUTC010000087.1 GCA_027058345.1 archaeon
CTGGTAGTATATAAGGCTCTTCGAATATATCCTTTACAACGCTTATCGCATCGTCCAAGCTTCTTTCAGTTTCTGAAACGATATGTTCTGAGCCACCTCTTGCCAATATTGTTACCGCTTTAGGATTCTTGCACCCGCTGATTACAACGTATTTCTTATCACCATATTTCCTCTCTTCAACTAGTTCAGCATATCCTAAATCTTCTGGATTAATATCTCTTGGACTCTTCAATATTCTTGCACCTGTTGCTCTTGCGATAATTTTAATATCCTTTTCGTCTACGGATTTAACTGCTAGAACTTTATGTCTTGCTAAATAGTGTAGTGCTAAATCATCGATATCTTTTTGGCAAATCACAACGTTTGCTCCAGCCTTAACTATTCTTTCAACCTTTTCTTGCAATTCCTTATCTTCCTGTTCCATGAATGCCTTTAATTTATCTGGGGATGTAATTGTTAGCTTAGCGGTATATTCTGTCTTTTTAATCTTGAGTTCAAATCCTAAGACTGCGATTCTTGCATTTTTGATAACCTTTGGCATTAAAGGATGAGCAACTTCTTTATCTATTGCAATTCCATGTATTAATTCTGAGTCTATTGTTTCACCACCAGCTTGTTTTTGGATTTTAATTGCAGACTTATCAACCTTATATTTTCCATTCAATTTTTCTGCAACCAATTTTACAGCATCAACAGCTAGTTGGGCAATTTTGTCCTTTGCAGTTATTCCAGATGCTTTTGAATTCAATGCTGTTTCTGCAATTTTTATCAATGTATTTCTATCTTCAACGTTTACTTCCTTTGCGTAATTCTTCAACAGTTCTAGAGATTTTTCCATCGCCATTTTATATCCTTTCATTATAATTGCTGGATGTATATTCTTATCCAACAATTCTTCAGCATATTTTAACAATTCTCCTGCTAAAACAACGACGCTGGTTGTTCCATCACCAACTTCTGTTTCTTGTGTCTTTGATAGTTCTACTAGGATTTTTGCAGCTGGATGTTTAACTTCTATTGTCTTTAGAATTGTTGCACCATCATTTGTTATCGTTATATCTCCACTTGATTCCACTAACATTTTATCCATTCCTCTTGGACCTAACGTTGTTCTTACAGTTTCTGCAATTACTCTAGCCGCCGTGATATTAATTCTTCTTGCATCCTTTCCAACAAATCTCTGCGTACCTTCGGCCAATATTAATATAGGTTTTCCACCGGTTGCAGTTGCCATTTAAAAATCACCTCTTAATTTATTATTATTTTTCTTCAAATTAAAATCAAAGTTAACATCAAAATCAAAATATAAAAAATTATTTATATTCTGTGTATCCACATTTTCCGCACGAATATCTGTCTTTATGTTCTGCTAAGAATACGCCTTCTCCACATCTTGGACAGAATTTTCTCAATCTTTCAACTCTATCTCCCACGATTTTATAATATTTCCATCTTGCATGCAAGAATTTTGGCTTTTTTTCGCTCATTCCTTACCCTCCTCTTCTTCAATATCTATTCCGAATATATTTTTTAATTCTTCTTTAGAAAAGTTTTTTCTTAACTTGTGTAATGCCTCGTATTTTTTTACAAATTCTCTTGAATCATATATTTTTACATATACTTTACATTTTCTCATACCATATTCCTGTTTTATATTATCGACGATTAAACAATATTTATCCGCGTTAAACAATGCTACCAATTTTTCCCTGCATTCTTTTCTACTTATTGTTGCTCCATCGGTTTTTATTTCTACATGTATTTCTCTTCTTTTTAGCAGTGGATTATACCTTTCATTAATAACCTTTATCTCCATAAATAATTGAAAATTAGACAAAAAATTACATCGAACCTAATATGAAGGCGATTAATCCAAAAAGCATTCCAATTTTTACAAGAGTTTTCTTAATTATAATATTTTTGAAAATCATGCTAAGAATAAAGGAGAGGATTGTTGGTATTAATCCTAATATGTATAAATTTGAGAGAATATTTAAAATCAAGGGTAATGGGCTTAATAAAATTGCTGATACCAAAAATATATTTGAGATTTTTAAGGACATATCTATTCCATAAATTTTTGGCAATGTCATCGATATATCTGCTTTCACATCTTCTATGTCCTTAATTATTTCTCTGGAATTATTTGATAGGAATGCGAGCAATGCTAGGATGAATGTTCTTTCAACACTTTCCCCCAGAAGTCCGCCATATATAAATGTGCTCGAAACTAAATAACTTATGGTAATGTTTTTGTATATTCCTCCAATCCTTTTAATTTTATAGGAATAAATCACGAGCAATAAAGAATTAAATATTGCCATTAAAAGATTGTAAACCTTTAAAAACATGGATAATAAAATACCTATTGAAAATAAGATATATGAGAAAATTTTCGCAGAGCCTATTCTTATAGTTCCTTTTACCAAAGGTTTATATGGTTTATTAATCCTATCTATTTCAACATCGAATACATCGTTTATAACATTTCCAGCCGCAGTTATTAAAAACGCCGATATAGAAGCAATAATCGTTTGAAAAACATTTGCACCTGAAATGTATCCACCAATGATTACCGCAATAGCAGCCATTAGACAATTAATCGGCCTTGTAATTAATATATAATCTTTAATATTCATATAATAAATTAAATTTTCTGAAATCTTTTATAAGCAATTATTCATCGTTCACCTTTGATAGATTTTAGCCACTCCTTTAATTTCCTCCCCTTCTTTCCAATTCCACCTCTTGCATATTTCACATTCGCTATTTTCTCAATCCCTTTTATACATGTAAGATAATCCTTTCCAAGACAGATGAAGATTTCATCGTAATCCTTTATAATTTCCTTAAGTTTTTTCATGACTTTTGGTCTCAATTCTAAAGCTCTACGTTTATCCATTTTTCTATCATAATATTTTATCGGAGTATTAGGACTTATTAATCCATATTCAGCTGAAAGAATCAAGATATCTACCGATGAAGGAAACTCATTTTTTCTCATCATCCTTTTTATTATTCTGAAAAAATATCCATCGTATCTTTCTAAAGCAGGTAACAATCTTGTATCCTTCTTCTTTTTACTTGAACATGATATAATTAAAAGATATTTTTTCATAAAGTTAGATAAGTTTATCTATTGTGTTTAACACAGTTAATTCGTTTATTTAAGGAATCGACAACTTTCATTTTTAAATAATATTATGGAGGGGATTAGTAAGCAGGTTATTGGGAATGCAGGGCCTTTTTTATATCTGTTATGAATTATCGAGGAGGGGTTGGAATTGTTTACCGGCTACGAGGAATGCGAAGGGAGTTGATATCGTTATATATAGTCAGGATGCGAAAAAATCATATACAATTCAGGTTAAAGCTCTTAGAGATCGGAACGCTGTTCCTTTTGGTTCAAATCCTCAGATAATTGCAGACTTCGTTATAATTGTAAGAAACGTTCTTAATAAACCGGAAGTATTCATAATGTAATCAAACGAAGTTAAAAGGAAATTACATAAGAGAGTTAAAGGTAATAAAATCTCATACTGGTTACAAATTAAAGATTACGAGGAATTTAAAAATAAATGGAATATTATAGGTATGGGATATTAGTAATAACTTTCCCAATTGGTTTCATTTCAATCCATAAATTCTTTCCCTGTATTCTCGAATTAAATCGACATACTCATTTTTTAACAGCTTAGTAATTATAAATATTTTTGCCTCCCTTTCTAAAACCATGCAAGCCTTAAATGCAAAATCTAAATTTTTACCAACACAAACTGCACCATGCCTCTCTAATAATACGGCGTTTGCCTCTCCTAAATTATATGCTGCTACCTTAGCCAATTCCAAACTTCCAGGCTTTTCATACCTTGCAACCTTTATGTTTCGATTACCTAAGAATATTTTATGTTCTTCCAGAATTGGTTCCAATTCCATATTGCAATTTGCAAGTACCGTAGCATAAATTGGATGAAAATGGATTATCGCGTTAACATCTGGTCTCAATTTATAAATTTCGAGATGCATCCTATATTCAATGGAAGGTCTTTTATCGTTTAAAACATTCCCTTTAAAATCCATTTCAACAATATCTTCAGGTTTAAGATTTTCGAAATCGATTCCTGTTGGAGTTATTAGAATTATGTCATTAAACCTTGCACTTATATTTCCAAAGCTCAAATACGTTAAATCGTTTTTGATAAGCTTTATCCCTGTTTTTACAATTTCTTCCTTCAATCTCTCTTTATCCATATTTTTTACGTTAATAACAAAATAAAGTTTATGTTAGTTTTAAGACAAAAGACTACCTTGGTTAATAAAACAGGTGGTTGGAGAACGTTCGTTCCTAAATTTTATGGAGATAGATGTATAGACTGCGGTTCATGTCATCTCTTTTGTCCAGATTCAGCAATAAAGAGAATAGGTAAAGCAAACTATGAAATAAATCTAGACTATTGTAAAGGATGCGGTATTTGTAGCAATGAATGCCCTACAAAAGCAATCGAAATGGTTCTTGAAAAGAAGTAGGTGATGATATATGCTTGAGTTAAAAAGAAAGGAGATAATGTCTGGTAATAGAGCTGTTGCCGAAGCCGTTAAATTATGCAATGTAAAGGTTGTAGCTGCTTATCCAATAACACCACAAACGCCAATCGTCGAATACATTGCAGAATTCATTGCAAATGGAGAATTGGATGCAGAATATATAAAGGTTGAGTCCGAACATTCAGCTCTCTCCGCATGTATCGGTGCATCAGCTGCTGGTGTTCGAACATTTACAGCGACAAGTAGTCAGGGATTAATGTATATGTATGAAGTTCTCTTCATTGCAAGTGGATTAAGATTACCAATAGTTATGACTGTTGTCAATCGAGCAATATCTGCTCCAATAAATATATGGAATGATTGGCAGGATGCAATGGTTTGTAGAGATAGTGGTTGGATAATGTTTTTCGTTGAAAATAATCAAGAAGCATTAGATTTTACAATACTTTCATATAAAATAGCTGAAGATAGAAATGTTTTACTTCCAGTAATGGTTAACATGGATGGTTTCGTTTTAAGTCATACGTATGAACCCGTTGAAATATACGATAAATCTCTCGTTGAAGAATTCTTACCAAAGGAACCGGATATTCCGCATAAACTTGATATAAATAATCCATTAACATTGGGACATTTGGTTACGCCCGATCATTATATGGAAT
>JALUTC010000088.1 GCA_027058345.1 archaeon
TGAGGGAGATTCTTTAGGTGGAATTGTTGAGGTTCAAATAATAAATGTCCCTCCAGGTTTAGGAGAGCCTGTATTTGATAAGCTTGAAGCAGATTTGGCAAAAGCTATAATGAGTATTGGAGCAGTTAAGGGTGTCGAATTTGGTTTGGGATTTGAATTCTCTAGGAAAAAGGGTTCTGAAGTTTTGGATGAATTTTATCTGGAAGGAAATAGAATAAGAACGTATACAAATTATTCTGGTGGAATTCTTGGAGGAATTTCGAACGGAATGCCAATAATTATTAGAGCAGTTGTCAAACCTACACCATCAATTAGGAAGAAAAAATTGAGAACTGTTGATTTAACAAGTATGAGAGAAACCGAAATAGAAATTTCAGGTAGGCATGATCCATGTATAGTTCCGAGGGTTATACCTGTGATAGAGGCAATGGTTGCGATTACGATTGCGGATCATATGATAAGGGCAGGATATATAAATCCATGCACACTACTTAATAAAGAAAAGAAAATATGATAATTGAAGAATTAAGGATTGAAAATTTATTTTCTCACAAGAATACCGAGGTAAGGTTTCACGAAGGGATTAATGTAATAGTTGGGGAAAATGGTTCTGGAAAAACAAGTATATTGAATTCCATTGCATTGGCATTGTTTAAGATTAAGCCTGAAGGGTTAAGGTTTAGGGATATTATAAGACTAGGTGCGAGAGAAGGAAAGGTTGAATTAAAATTTAGGATAGGTAATAGAAGATATTTAATTATTAGAAAGATTTCTGATTATACATCATCCTATTTATATGAGATAAATGGGAATGAAAGGATTTTAATCTCAAAGGATGAAAAAACAATTGAAAAAATTTTGAGACAGCTACTTGAGATAAATGAGGACGTTTTCATAAATTCTATATATATCAGACAGGGAGAAATACCTTCGATAATTCACAAACCACCATCTGAAAGAAAGAAGATTCTTGCAAAAATTTTAGGAATAGAAAATTTGGAGACTGCTTATAAGGAAATGGAAAAGATACGAAAAGTATATAAGTCAAGGTTAGATTTTTTGGAAGAATATAGGAAAGAGTATGAAAGATTAAATTCTGAAATATTCATGAGAAAGAAGAATCTCGAAGGATTAAAGGTAGAGTACAAGAAATTGAAATCTGAATATGAAAAATTAGTAGTTGAAAAAGATAATATAGAAAAGGAGCTAGAAGAACTTGAGGGTAAGATGCAATATATAATTAAGCTAAGAGAGTTAAAGGAACGTTTAAGAAAATTGAATGAAGAAATTTCATTTTTAAAGGAAAAGGAAGAATTTGTAAAGAAGAATAGGGAGAAATATGAAGAGTACTTAAGGTTGAAAAAGGCATATGAAAAATTAAAGGAAGAGATAATTAGGATGAAAGAGGTTATAAAATCGAAGGAAAGAGTTAAGGAAGAATTGGCTAAGAAAAGTTTAGAGTTGAGAAAGATATCTAGAGAAATATTGGAGATGGAAAATAAGCTTAGAGAGAATTTTGGAGATATTAATTTGAAGGAGATTTCGAAGCTATACAAGGAGGTTGAAGATAGTATAAAATTGTTGGAGAGTCAAAGGGAGAAAATTTTGGAGGAGACGTCGAAGATTAAGGCAATAATAAATCAAGAAGAAAGGTTTTTAGAAGAATTGAGAATGGTTAAGGATAGATGTCCTGTTTGTGATTCAAAGATTGATAAAGATAAGAAGGAATTGATTATGAAGAGAAAGGTGCAGAGGATAAATGAGATGAGATTGAATTTAAAAGAACTGAATAAAAATTTGGAAAAGATTGAAAGTGAAATTTCCAAAAGAGATTACATGCGAAAAATATTACTTAAGTATAATCCTGAATATATAGAAATGTTACTAAATAGGAAGAAGAGTCTTGAAGAAGAAATTTCATTACTAGAACGTGAAATTGATAAAGATTTTGACAAAATTATAAGAGAAAAGGAAAGGATGTTGAATGATTTAGAAATAAACCTTAAGGATCTTGAAAAGATTTATAATAGATATATAACATGTGTTGAAATATTAAAGGAAAAGAATATCGAGACGTTGATAAATGAAAGGGATAGGATTAGTAAAGAAATAAATGAAATAGTTAAAATAATAGGTTCTGAGGAAGAAATTTCTTCAAGGATTAATTTATTGAGAAAGGTTAAAGATGAGATTGAACAAAGGATGAATAATCTATTAAAAAGGATATCTAAACTCGAAGGTATGATATCTTCGGAAGAAGAGAATTTGAAGAAATATGAGAAACGTCTAGAGGAAGTTAGAGAGAAAATTAAGGAGAGAAATGTCTTAGCAAAGTTCATAAAATTTTTAGAACATGTTAGGAAGATATTTGGTAAGGATTATTTGCAGAAGAAGATAAGGGAACAATATATTCCACTAATTGAAGAATATACAAAACACTTCTTCAAGAAGTTTAACATATCGTTTAGCGACATCAAATTGAGCGAGGATTTGGACATAACAATTATAAGAGGAAATGGAAGATTACCTCTCGATTCTTTAAGTGGTGGAGAAAAGATATCTCTTGCATTGTCCTTAAGACTGGCAATCTCAAGAATATTCGCATCTAAAATGGAACTATTAATACTTGACGAGCCAACAATACATTTGGATTCGAATAGAAAATATTGTTTGATTAACATTTTAAAGGAACTAAGGGATATTCCTCAGATGATTATTGTCACACATGATAAGGAGTTTGAACAAATAGGAGAAAATTTAATCGAAGTATATAAAGAAAATAATATGTCGAAAATTTCACAAAGAATTCCAACATATGTTTAGCACAGAATCCTTTGTTATAAATCCAAACATTATAATTAGTAGCTATTGCTATTCAATATTAAGATTTGAACCATATACATCATGCGACCATTCTTGCTTATATTGTTATAGAAGGTGGGTTGCAAAAAATTTCAACAAAGAAATTTCCAATCATCTTAAAATATTTAGAAAAATATATAAAAAGATAAACTATCCAATAAGAGCATCAACTCTCACGGATCCATTTGGTAAATTGGAGGAAAGATATAAGATAATGTTAAAGTTTCTCAAATTATGCAAGGAGAGAAATTTACCCTTAATTATAAATACAAAGTCTGACTTAATCTCCAAGGAGCCTTGGATTAACCATTTGTATGACAATGTAATAATACAATTTTCTGTCTCAACATTGTACCATTGTAATAAGTTCGAACCATATGCTCCCGATGTATTTAAAAGGTTTGATGCAATGGAAAAGCTTTCTGAAAATGGATATAATGTAATCTTAAGATATCAACCTTTAATTCCTAATATTGTTGAAGATGAATACAAGGAAATATTGGAGGAAGCAAAAGGTTCTGGAGTAAAACAAATCATTGTTGAGAGTATTAGATTAAAGGTTAATGATCAATTCTTAACATATATAAGGGGGATAAAGTTTGAGAAGTATTTCGAATCAGATTATCTGATAACTCCTGAAAAAACTTACAGGGAGAAGGTTATAAAGATGGTATATAATTATTCGAAGAAGCTTGGATTAGAATTTTCAACATGTAAGGAAGGATTCTTTGAACTTCACACAGCTAAGAACTGTTGCGGATTTCATCATTTAAATTCTTATAAAATAAGATTAACGTTAAAAGAGATATACGATGCTATTAAAAATAAAGGATATATACATATTAACGATGTGAATAAAATTTTGGACGAAAGATTTATAGAAAGGAATCCTGAATTAATTCATAAGAAAATATTTAAATTATTCATGAAACATTATAGAAAATTGCTGAAAGTAATTGAAAGTAACACTGTATCGGAAATATCCCCATTATACTTTGATGAAAAAACTAAAAAAATTATGATAAAAACTTTTTAACACATTCTGAACCATATGGTCCAAAAGTAATATTATAGATTGAGATGTAGAAACAATTTTTTATCTTTCTGTTACATCTTCTGCAGTAATCGTTACATCTTTCCTTAATTATTTTTGATTCACTCTTAGATCTAGAAATTATTATTATATCTCTTCCCTCTCTTTTGATTATATTTTCTCTAATTGCCATTTCAATTATCTTACTAATTTCCTCAGGATTCTTCGTGAATAATTTTAAGAAGTCAACGAAATCTTTAATACTAATCTTATCCCTTCTAATACAGGATATTGCCTTTAATATTATTTCATAATTTTGAAAACTTTGCATACTTGACACCGTCAAGATTCTTCATCGAATCAACAATTTCATTCCTGATTTCCTGATCTGTTATTATTATCATGACTTGCTCATTTTCGGACTCCTTTCTGCTAACTTGTAGATATGCAATGTTTATTCCATTTTCTCCCAAAAATGTTGTCACCTTTCCTATCATGCCCGGTTTATCTTCAATCTTTACGATTAATATATTATTTTCGAATGGTATATTAAAGTTATATCCATCAAATCTAAGGATTCTTTGCTCATCAAACCTGCATCCAACGAGTAATTCATGATTTAAAAATCTTATCATTATCGTTTGCATTCCATATACTGTTATATCTTTCTTTCCTTCTATTATTTCCATTCCTCTATTTCTTGCAAGGGTTCTTGAATTCAATATATTTACACCAGTTGTAACTATTTCAGATAAATAACCTTTTAACAATGCATTTGTGATCATTTTTAAATCCTCTTCACCAAATTCTTTTGATACAAATATTTCTATTCTTGAAATTTCTCCGTTAGAGAATTTTTGAACAAATCTACCAGCCTTTTCAGCCAATGCTAATATATATTTAAGTCTTTCCATCGATTCCTTATCTATTACAGGGAAGTTAACAGGATTTTTAGGAGGTTCGCCATTCAATATTCTTTCTATATCTTCACAAATCATTAGGCATGCAAGCTTCTGTGCTTCTTTCGTGTTTCCACCAATGTGTGGTGTAACGATGACGTTATCCAATTTTAGCAATGGAGAATCAAATGGAGGTTCCTTTTCAAAAACATCCAGGGCTGCACCTGCAACCTTACCATTTTTCAATGCTTCATACAAATCGTTCTCATTTATAATTCCACCTCTTGCACAATTTATTATAAATACGCCATCTTTCATCTTTTCTATTTCCTTCTTTGTTATCATGTTTTTAGTCTTCTCCGTTAATGGGACGTGAATTGTTATAAAATC
>JALUTC010000089.1 GCA_027058345.1 archaeon
TCAGGATTTCTATTAATAATTTCCTCGACCTTTGCGGCGAACCACTCTCTATCAATTACGTCCTTGAATATATTTATACCACCAGCCAATTCTATTAAATCGTTTGCAAACGTATATCTTCCAGTTGTATATATTGGATTGTACCAAACTGCATACAATATTTTTGGTTTTCTCTCTTCTTTAATTCTTGAAGATTTTTCCACTATTCCTTTAACCTTATTTCTAAGATTATTTGTAATCGATTTATAGTTTGAAACGTTAAATATCTCTCCTATTATATCCATGTAATCGAATATATCAATAATTTTTCTTGATTTCCATGCGAATAATTTAGCATTAAGTTGTAACAATCTTTCCAATCTATCTCTTGCAAGATTTATATTTATACCAGATGCGAGAATTAAGTCTGGATTTAATCCTATAATTGATTCGACGCTAAAGTCAATAACTCCTCCAACATTTGTAGCATTTGGTTTTATACATTTTGCATAGATTCCTAGGCTTAATAAGTCATTACAAACCTTTGTTATATTTGTTCCGATTGAATATTTATCCATACCTACTATGTGATTTGTTAAGTTTAAGGAAATGAATGTTTCAAAAATATCTGGCGCCAATATAACAACCCTTTTTGGAACAGTTTTCAAATAAATTTTATTTCCCAATTCATCAACGATATAAGCATAAACACTTAGATTATTTATATTTATTTTGGAAGTCTCGTTGAAACAACCGTTCAAAATTATTGATAAGTTGTAATTATTGTACAATTTGAGTTTATCTCTTAGAAATATTTCGATTACATCATCGATTTTCTTATAATTAGCATTTAAACTCCTTCCGTTTATAATAATCGAGAAATTCTTGATGCAGCCTTTGAAAAATACTTTCAAGGCTAGCGATTGATATCCATAACCTTTCCTTACCTTCTTAATAACATCGTAAGATGCATTTACTCCAGATATATTTGATGATGTCGTATTTATTAGCAATTTCTTCATTATTGTGTCAAAAATCTCTACTCTAACTATTGACAAATTATTGTATGAAATTATGCCTACATTGTAAATCTTTGAAGAATTCTTTTGTGATACATTTGCAGACAATATATAAAATCCCTCTCTATCAAATGTTAGATTTACATAACTATAATTACCAATATCCTGCTTTATAATGGTATTGTTCAAATACCATGTAACATTTGCTGATTCATTAATGTTTATGCTACAGGTTATGCTTTTATTTATAAGCGTTGCATAATTGCTATCTATTGTTATCAAGTAATCTCCCTTACAAATTATTTCTCCGAAAGAAATTCCAAATAGGAATATTATAATGAAAATTGCTGCAAGCATATAATTAACTAAATGGTTAACAAAAAATAAAAACTAAATGCAATTACAAATTTTGAGAAAGTTTCTAAATATTTCTCTACCTTTTGGTGTATGTTCGACTTCGGGATGGAATTGGACGCCATATAAAGGATATTCCTTATGTTTCATTGCTTCAATGTCACATGTCTTTGAATAAGCAAGCCTTATAAAATCTTTTGGCAATTTTGAAACCTCATCTTTATGAGAGACCCATGCCTTAAAGCTTGGTGATAATCCTTTTAAAATATCGTTTTCATCTATGACAAAGATTTCTTCCTCAGCATATTCCGCATATTTTGCTCTTCTAACTTCTCCACCAAAAATCTTTGCTATTAATTGATGTCCAAGACATATTCCAAGAATTGGAACTCTCTTGTAAAATTTTTTAATAATTTCTGGAGAATTTCCAACCTCTTCTAAATATGGCCCTCCACCTATTATTATTCCTTTAGGATTTTCTCTCTCAATTTCTTCAATCGTTATCGTATTGTTTACAAGCTTAACACTTGCACCTAAATCTCTAACAACCCTGTATATCCTATGATTGTATTGCCCCCTATTTGCAACGACTATTATATCAACCATATTTATTGTTGTTAAGAAAAAATTTTAAACTTTATGCTATTTTGTGATAAATGTAAAAGTTTGATGAAAAAATCTGGAAGTAAATTTATATGTCCAAATTGTGGTTATGAGAAGCCTATAGAAGGTAATAATTTAAGATTTGTATCCGAAGTAAAAGAAAGGAGGAAGGAAGTTGTAGTAATAGATGAAAAAGCTAAGGAAGAAATAGATAAAGTATATTCAAAGACTGTTGCAGAATGTCCAAAATGTGGCAATAGAGAAGCATATTACTGGTTCTTACAAACAAGAAGATCGGATGAGCCACCCACAAGATTTTACAGATGCACAAAATGTAACTATACATGGAGAGAATATTCGTAAACATTCGATTAATGTTAATTAAAGAATTGCTTATATGGAAAATTTGTTTCGAGAGGTGATATAATGGGACGCGTTAAGAATAGTCTCGTTAAAAGAATTGCTAGAGAATTGTTCGAAAAGTATAAGGATGTAATAACAGGAGATTTTTATAAGAATAAGGAATTATTGAAAGATGTTATACAAGTTCAGGGAAAGAAGTTGAAAAATCAAATAATTGGCTACGTTACTAGATTATATCATATTGAACAGGAAAGGATGAAGAGATTGGAAGAAGAATTGAGAAGTGGTTAATATGTTGAAAGGATGCTTCACAGCAATTGTTACTCCATTTAAAGGAACTGGAATAAAGAGTGAAATAGATTACGATGCATTCAAATTCCTACTGGATTATCAAAAGGATGTGTCTGGAATTGTTGTGTGTGGAACAACAGGAGAATCGTCAACCCTATCATATGAAGAACATAATAAATTGATAGAATTTGCATTAGAACATTATAAAAATATAGTCATTGCAGGTACTGGTTCAAATTCTACTTGGGAAGCATTAGAATTAACAAAACATGCACATGATGCTGGTGCAGAATATTCTATGCAAGTTGTTCCTTATTATAACAAGCCAAATCAGGAAGGATTATATAAACATTTTGCAACGATTGCGGAAAAGGTTGATATAAAAATAATTCTATACAATATCCCCTCAAGAACTGGTGTGAATTTAGAACCTGAAACGATTGCAAAACTTTCTGAAGAGTATTCAAACATAGTAGCAATTAAGGAAGCAAGTGGAAAGGAGGAGCAATGGAAGAAGATAAGGGAATTGTGCAGAAAGGATTTCATAATATTATCGGGAAACGATTCCGATACATTTAAGTTGATGAAGGATTATGATGCAAAGGGAGTTGTTTCCGTTGCTTCAAACATAATTCCAAAGCAGATGCAAGAATATGTTGAATATGGATTAAAGGGAGATTTCAAAAAAATGGAAGAACTTCACAAGTATTACGAAGAATTCTTCAAGATGTTATTCATAGATACAAATCCAATACCTGTGAAGGAAGCAATGAACATGCTAAACCTAAGAGCTGGAGGATTTAGATTTCCATTAACAGAAACGAGTGAGGAGAAGAGGAAGAAAATTAGAGAAGTTCTTAAAAAATATGGCTTGCTCAAATGATTGAAGAGATAAGCGAGATAATAAAGAGATTGGAAGAAATTAATAAAAATATTAATAATAAAAATATAAATTATGCAATAGATTTTTTAAAACTAGCTCTTAGAGAAGAAGAGGAAAAGGTTGAAAGTAAATGTAGAGAAAGTTTTTTACATTATTTATTGAAGTGTGGAGCAATAAAAGGGGAAAGAGATATAAAAGGAATATACGTTGAGTCAAAGGGTTTAAAGTTACAAAAATATGGTTATAGACCGGATGTCGTATTAATAAAGGATGACGAGGTAATTTTTATAGAGGCGGAAGTTAGTAGAAAAAATTTTAAGAAGAAGATTGAAAAGATAAAGAAATTTCTTGAAAAGATTCATAACGAAAACTTTTTAGAACCTGTTTTAAAATCGATTGTATCTGGTGAAAGGAAGTTAAGAATCATTTTTATTACAAAAGATGATATATTTGAAAATTTTTCTCTAGGTAATGTTAAGATTGAAATTTATAAAATGATGAATAATCCAGTTTCTGAAAGATGATGAATTCACCCTTGGCTGATATATTATATGAAAGTTTTAAAAATCATTGATAAAGAATATGTTGTAAAATCTGTAACAATATCTCCTTGTTCAAAATTCTTTGGATACGTTATCGAAAATGTTGAAAGTGGTTCTTATAAAGATATTGTAAAAATTTATTCCAAAGATTGCGAGAAATTGTTCGAGAAAAAATTTGATACCGTTGTTGATGACATAGAAATATGTGAGAACTTAAAGAGAATATTCATATTAACTAGAAGAGAATTAATTGTAATGAATGATAATTTCGAAGAGATTTTAAGAAAGGATCTTGAAGAAAAAGGAGTCCTTCATATCTTACATATTACGGAAGATGGTGAAAGATATTCAATCGCAACATATAATCCAGGAATTGTAAGATTATATGAAAAAGATGAGAAAATATTTGAATGGAAAACAAGGAATAGAATTACCGGATACTTCATGGATATAAAAGGAAGATATTTAATAGCTGCGGATGAGGATTGCTTCCTCTATGTTTATGATTCAAAGGGGAGGAAAATTCTCGAAAGAGAAATAGAAAAGAGAGGGATATATAAGGTTTCTATTATCAATAACTTATTGTTCTTAACAATTTCCGGAGAGGAATTTTCGATAAATGTTTTAAACTTACTTGGAGAAAATGTTAAGAAGATAATGCTGGATAAGCAACCGTTATGTATTCATTCAACAAACGATGCAATCATTGGTGCAGAGGATGAAATAATTGTAATTAATAGGGATTTAAATGTAATCTATAGGCAAACATTTGAATCTTACATAAACGATGTACACTTCGATAAAAATTCAGAAAACGCCATTATAGGTACTGATAGCGGTGTATACATATTATCTAAATAATAATAAAGATATAATGGAAAGGAGTGCTGCAAATATCATCGTAATTCTATAATCAAAAACCTCAGAAATTATTCCTCCAATTATTGAACCAATTATTTGTGCAAGAGAAATAGTGCTATACAATAATCCGACAGATGTTGCTCTTTCAATATTCTTATCGAGTAAAAATTTTAAAGCACCATAATATAAAAAGCTCCAGCTCATCCCTATGATTGAACTTGCAATCAGTGCAATTTCCA